>DATCLV010000258.1:0-15063 GCA_036563745.1 Acidimicrobiales bacterium
GGACCGGGAGCCGGTGCTCACCGTGTCGGATCGGGTCGAGCTGCAGGACGACGTCCCCGGCGAGCAGGAGCGGGACGACCGGCTGCGGCGGATGCCGCTGGCCAGGGCCCTCGCCCAGCGGCTGGTGCGGCGGCACGAGGAGGGGCGGGAGCGGTCGTTCCTCGTGCACCTCGACGGGCCGTGGGGGTCGGGGAAGACGACCGTGCTCAACTTCGTGGCCGGCTGCCTGGGCCCGGACTGGACGGTCGTCCGCTACAACGCCTGGCGCCAGTCGCGGATCGGGCCGCAGTGGTGGACGCTGCTCACCGCGCTGCGGGCCGAGGTCCTCCGCCGCCGCTCCCGGCTCGGCCGGGCGTGGCTGTGGCTGAAGGAGCTGTGGCTCCAGCGGGTCGTCCGGACGTCGGGGTGGGCGGCGACCGTGTTCGTCGTCCTGGTGGCGCTCGGGATCTTCCTGGCCATCCGGCCGCACGGCGCCACCGCCAAGGAGGTCCTCACCACCTTCGACGGCATCGCGGCCACCGGCGTGGGGGTGGCGACGCTGTTCGCCGGCGCCCAGGTGGTCGGCCGGTTCTTCGGCTGGCACTCGCCCCGGGGCGCCAAGGCGTTCCAGGACCTCGACACCAACCCCATGGACCGGGTGGCCGAGCACTTCTCGTGGCTGGTCCGCCAGGAGCGGCGGCCCATCGCCCTGTTCATCGACGACGTCGACCGCTGCCCGGCCACGGACGTGGTCGAGCTGCTGGAGTCGGTGCAGACCCTGGTCCGCGACGCCGGCGACGAGCGCGGCGAGGCGAGCGACGTCCTCTCCCCCTGCGTGGTGGTGGCCGGCGACGGGGCCTGGATCCGCAACGCGTTCGAGGAGCACTACCGGGAGTTCACCGGGCAGATCGCCGAGCCCGGCCGGCCGCTCGGCTACCTGTTCCTGGCGAAGATCTTCCAGCTCACCGTGCCGGTGCCCCGGATCGGGCCGGTGCGGCAGGCGGCCTACTTCCGGGAGCTGCTCGGGCTGGTCGACCCCGACGGCGTCGACCCCGCCACCGCCGATCCCGACACCGTCAAGGAGGCCGAGCAGCGGGTGAGGGCGGCGAAGGACGACGACGCCCAGCAGCGGGTCCTCCTCGACCTGCCGGCACCGGTGCGGGAGGCGGTCGCCCCGGTGGCCGTCGAGCGCCAGACCGAGCAGGCCTTCGCCGATGCCACCGAGCACCGGCTGACCGGGTTCGCCGAGCTGCTCCCTGACAACCCCCGG
Organism: Acidimicrobiales bacterium; assembly: GCA_036563745.1. Lineage (GTDB taxonomy): Bacteria > Actinomycetota > Acidimicrobiia > Acidimicrobiales > VFJN01 > DASXTK01. Next base: position 1,250 of record DATCLV010000258.1, read on the forward strand.
GCGGTCAAGCGGTTCCTCAACGCCTTCGCCCTCAACCGCACGGTCCGCACCCTGGAAGGCCAGGCGGTCCCGACGCCGACGCTGGCGCTCTGGACGATCCTGGAGATCCGGTGGCCGCAGCTGGCCGACGCCCTCACCGCCCACCCCGGGTGGGTCGAGGCCGCCGGCGCCAACGGCGGGAAGGGCGCCGACGGCGGGCCCGACGACGACGTCCCGGCGGAGATCCGGGAGCTGCTTGCCGACCCCGACGTCCAGGCCGTCCTCCACTTCGGCGACGGCGGGCCGCTCACCTCCAGCCTCGTCCAGGCCTGCCGCGGCGGCTGAGGCACCTGGAGCGCGGCGCCCCGACGCGCCGCCGCCACCCGGCCGGGGAGCGACCGGGTGGCGGCGTCGGAACCGGACGCACGGGATCGCGCCCAGGGTGAGTCAGGAGCGGCCCGCCAGCGTCGAGCCGGTCTCCAGCAGCGACTTGAGGTCGCTGAGCACCCAGGCCCAGCCGCCGCCGGCGCCCTCGGCCTCGTTGACGCCCGACACCAGCGCCGCGGTCTTCGGGGCGCCCTCCAGCTCGTGGGTGAGGGTGAGCGAGCAGGAGCCGTCGCCCAGGTCCTTGATGTCGTAGGTGATCCGGGTGAAGCCCTCGCCGGCGATCTCGGGGTCCATCAGCATCCGCCACTTGACCACCAGCCGGTGCGGCTGGTCGACCTCGACGACCTCGCCGTCGACGACCACGTCGGGGCAGACGTAGCCACCCTGCGAGGCCGCGGCCTTGAACTCCTCGTTGGGCACGACCTTGAAGGCGCCGCCGGGCTGGAGGTCGTAGTGGGCGAAGCCGGTGTAGCCGTACTTGTCGGTCCACTCGGGGTCGGTGAGCGCCTGCCAGATCTTCTCGGCCGAGGCCTTGATGTAGACGCGGTACACCTGCGTGGTCGTGAGGGTGGCGGTCATGACGGGTCCTCCAGTTGCTTCTTCAGGTCGACGAGCGCCGAGACCCGGCGCTCCGTGTACTTGTCGATCCACCGGTCGTGGATCAGGCGGATGGGGACCGGGTTCAGGAAGTGGAGCTTCTCCCGGCCCTGCCGCTGGGTGACGACCAGACCTGCCTCCTCCAGCACCCGCAGGTGCTTCATGACCCCGAAGCGGGTCATCTCCGGCAGCTCCGACTCCAGCTCGGTGAGCGTGCGGCCGTCGCGGGCGAAGAGGAGGTCGAGCAGGAACCGGCGGGTCGGATCGGCGAGGGCACGGAAGACCCCGTGCAGCTCGTCGTCGTCCCGGGGACGGCCCCCGTTCGCATCGGTCATCGCCACGGAACGTTATGTGACCATTTGGTCACATGTCAACCCGCGAGCACCCGGCGCCGGGCGCGGCCCGGTCGCGCCGGGCCGGCGCGCCCCCCGCAACGACGGCTCGGCGCGTCAGCGGCTCGGCGCGTCAGCCCGTCAGGGCGCGGGGGCCTGGAGGCGCCGCTCCAGCTCGAGGGTCGCCGCCGACGGCGCCACCCCCAGGTCGGCGAGCGCCTCGTGGCAGCGGGCGAGAAGCCGGGTGGCGGTCGACCGGTCGCGACGGGCCAGCGCCCCGCCCACCAGCACCGCGTACGCCTCCTCGCAGAACGGGTCGACCTCCAGGGCCCGCAGCGCCACGGCGTCGGCCTGCTCCACGTCGCCCCGGCCGAGCAGCAGCTGCCCCGCCCGCACCGCGGCGCCGACGAACCGCGACCGGCAGTGCTCCCGGTCGAGCATCAGCCAGTCGGCGGCGGGCAGGTCGACGTGGAGGTCGCCCCGGTACAGCTCGACCGCCGCCAGATCGTGGGTCAACGCCAGCGACGGCGTGCCGTCGGCCTCGGCCCGGGCGGCGGCCGCCAGGTGGGCGTCGAACTCGTCGAGGTCGATCTTCAGGAAGTCGCCGGTGACGAGCTGCACGGACAGCCCGTCCATCCGCACCAGGTACGGCGGCTCGCCGGGGTCGCGCCCCGGCTCCAGCAGCCGCTGCAGGTGGTGGACGGTGACGCCGAGGTTGTTGGCGGCGGCCTTGTCGTCGAGGTCCGGCCACAGGGCGGCCATCACCGCCGAGCGCGCCGCCCGCCGGTGGCCGACCAGGTAGGCCAGCAGCTCCTGGACCCGCCGGCGCCGCAGCTCGACCTCGCCTTCCGGGCCGACGGCCCGGACGTCGCCCGCCGCCTCGCCCCGGCCGCCCCGCCGCAGCTCCAGCGGCCCCAGCACCCCGAGCCACGTGACCTGCGGCGGCGGCGCCGGCACCGCGGCCAGCAGCGCCTTCGCCGACTTGGCGATCGTCGCCGACCCGGCGGATCTCGGCTTCCGCCCCGGACCCGTCCCCGTCTCCCTCGTCGTCGCCGCCGGCCCCGCCGCCCCGGCCGACGAGCCCGAGCCGGACGAGCCCGCCGCCCCGGACGGCCGCGTCCCCGTCCCCGTCGCCAGCGCCCGGACCGCCGCCCGCCCCGGCGTGCCCAGGGCGTCGAGCAGGAGCCGGCCCTCGGGGCGGCCGACCTCGGCGAGGGCCACCGCCAGCTCGGCCGCCAACCGGACGTGGAGCGCGGCCCGCACCAGCCCCAGGTCGGGCAGCTCCAGCGTGCGCACCCGGCCGAGATCGCCGGTCCGGGCGTGGTGGACCGCGGCGGCCAGGTCGCGCTCCAGGGCCAGGAAGCCCTTGAGCGGCACGCCCTCCCAGTACTCGCGGGCCTCCGGCCGCAGCGTGTAGGTCACCGACAGCGTCTGGCGCCACATCCGCCGGTCGACGCCCCGGTCGATCGGGTGCACCTGCAGCAGCGCCCCGAGGGCGTCGGCCGCGGCGGCCTCGTCGCCCTCGCCGAAGGCGAGCAGCGTCCGCACCAGGCCCTCGACGACGGTCGGCTGCCCGCCGGGCGCCGGCGGCGCCAGCGCCAGCGCCTCGTCGAGGTGTCGCCGGGCGGCGGGCAGGTCGCCCACGTGGGCGTAGATCGCGCCCGCCATCGTGAGCCCGTAGGAGATGTTGTACCGGAGGCCCGTGGCCCGCCCGGCCTCGACGGCCGGCGGGATCCGCTCCAGCACCTCGTCGACGCGGCCCTCGCTCCAGGAGGCGACGTTGTCGAGCGCCAGGAGGACCGTCCGCAGCGACAGGTCGGCGGTCGGCAGGAGGCGCCGGACGACCTCGTGGGCGGCCTCGGGCTCGCCCAGCTCCACGTGGACGGACCCGTAGAGCCAGGCGGCCAGCAGCTCCCACGCCGGGTCGAGCAGGTGGGCGTCGAGGCCGGCCAGCTCGGCGAGCACACCGTCGTTGTCGGCCCGGATGTCGGCCAGGATGGCCCGGCACACCGAGGCGAGGGCCCGGGCGGTGGCGTTCCCGGCCGCCTCCAGCTCGGCGACCCGGCCGATCAGCGGCGCCATGGCGGCGAGGTCCTGCCGCCACCAGGCCAGACGGCCCAGCTGGGCGATGGCGACCAGCTCGGCGTCGTCGTCGCCGTCCTGCCGGCAGCGCCGGACCGCGTCCTCCAGGGGCTCGACGGCACCGGCCGGGGCGGTGAACGCGGTGTGGAGGCCGGCGGCCAGGCGCCCGGCGGTGGTGCCGCGCACGGCGTCGGGGCTGGCCGACAGCCACCGCCCGAGCTGGGGCGACACCAGCCGGTCGCTGGCGAGGCAGGCGGTGCGCAGCACCCGGGGCGCGGCGTCCCACAGGTCGGCCTCCTGGAGCAGCCGGAACGCCTCGTCGAACCGGCCGCGCCGGCTCAGGTGGTCGGCGGCGCGCCGACGGACCTCGGCCCGCTCCCCCGGCGACAGCGCCAGGCGGGGCGCGGTGCGCCACAGGCCGTGGGGCCGGTACCAGCCGTCGGGGCCGCGCTCGACGAGGGGGACCCCGGCCAGCGCCGTGGCCAGCTCGACGGGGGCGCCGACGGCCGCGGTCAGCAGCCCGTCGTCGGCGCCGCCCAGGTCGCACAGCACGGCGAGGATGTGGCGGCGGACGGTGCCCAGCGGCTCGAGCACCACCTCCCACAGGTAGTCGCCGGTCACGTCGCGGTCGACGCTGGCGGCCAGCTCGGCCATCGCCGGCCAGCCGCCGGTGCGCTCGAACCGGTGGGGGTCGAGGCCCCGCTGGCTGGCGAACCCGGTGAGCTCCTCCTCGGAGAACCGCAGCTCGTCCTCGTCGAGCCACAGCACGCTGCCGGGCGCCCCGAAGCGGCGCAGCGGCACCGGCGGGTCGGACCGGCCGGCCAGGACGACGTGGCCGTTGGCGGGCAGGGCGTCGAGGAGCGCGCCGAGCCAGGCGGCGCCGGTGGAGCGGGGCGGCAGCAGGTGGACGTCGTCGAGGACCAGGCACGCCTCGCTGGGCGCCCGGTGCCAGACGGCGTCGGCGATCGCGGCGGGGTCAGGGGCGACGTGGCCGTCGAGGGCGGTGGCGAGCGGCCGGTCGCCGTCGCCGCGGCGGGGCGCGGGCCAGAGGCCGTCGACGGCGCTCGCCGGCGGAACGCGCGCGCCGGCGGGCCCGCCGTTGCCGCCGGGGCCGGAGCCGCCCCGACCGGGGCCCGTGCCGCCCGCCCCGTCGCGGGCGGCGAGCGCGGCCGCCACCACGCGGGAGAGCCGGTCGGCGTCGGCGTCCTGGGGCTCGACGCCCACCCACACGTCCTCGCCCCGGGGCGCCAGCCGGTTCTCGGCGATCGCCTGGGCGAGGAGGGTGGTCTTGCCGAGGCCCGGGCCGCCGGTCAGCGCTGTGACGCGGTGGTGCCAGCGCGCCGCCAGCGAGCGCAGCAGACGAGGTCGGGAGAGGAGGTCGGAGCGCGGTTCGGGAGGACCGAACCGGAAGGAGCGCGCCATCAACCCCCGAAAATAGGGCGGATCCGGACGCTCTGCCGCAGGAACGGCACGTTCTGTGCGGGCAGCGCGGCGGCGTTCCGGTCCGGTCTCGGCCTCGGGACCGAGACGGAATCCCGTCCGAGGTCCGACGGCGGTCGGCACCCCGCACCCGTAGCATGGCCGGGCCGTATTCCCGTTAGGAACTGGGGTCCGCCGTCATGAGCAGCAGCATGGACGTCGTCGCCTGGACCACGATGTACCACGCGATGCACCAGGGCGAGGAGAAGCGCCCCTTCTCCCGCGCCACGCTGCAGCGGATCGTCGCGTTCGCCAAGCCGCACCACCGCGAGCTGCTGATCTTCGTCGGCCTCAGCGTCGTGATGGCGGTCCTGGCCGTCGCCACCCCGCTGCTGGCCGGCGAGGTCGTCGACGTGATCGAGCGCCGGGGCGACGGCAGCGACGTGGTGCTCCTCGCGGTGCTGATCGCCGTCATCGCCGTCGCCGAGGCGGCGCTGGGCATGCTCAACCGCTGGCTGTCGGCCCGCATCGGCGAGGGCATCATCCTCGACCTCCGCCGGGCCGTGTTCACCCACGTCCAGCGGATGCCGATCGCCTTCTTCACCCGCACCCGCACGGGTGCGCTGGTCAGCCGGCTCGACAACGACGTGATCGGTGCCCAGCGCGCCTTCAGCGACACGCTGTCGGGCGTCGTCAGCAACCTGGTGGCGCTGCTGCTCACGTTCGCGGTGATGGTCCGCATCTCGTGGCAGGTCACGCTGCTCACGCTGGTGCTGCTGCCGGTGTTCGTGCTGCCCGCCCGCCGCATGGGCCGGCGCCTGGCCGCCATGACCCGGGAGGCCGCCAACCACAACTCGGCGATGACCACCCAGATGACCGAGCGCTTCTCGGCGCCGGGCGCCACGCTGGTGAAGCTGTTCGGCCGACCCGAGCGGGAGGCCGCCGAGTTCACCGCCCGCGCCAGCCGCGTCCGCGACATCGGCGTGCGCTCGGCGATGGCCGAGTGGACCTTCTACACGTCGCTCACCCTGGTCTCGGCGCTGGCGCTGGCCCTCGTGTACGGGCTCGGCGGCTGGCTGGCGCTGGAGGGCCGGCTCGACACCGGCGCCATCGTGTCGCTGGCCCTGCTGCTCACCCGCCTGTACGCGCCGCTGGTGGCGCTGGCCAGCGCCCGGGTCGAGGTGATGACCGCGCTGGTGAGCTTCGAGCGGGTGTTCGAGGTGCTCGACCTGGAGCCGCTGATCCAGGAGAAGCCGGGCGCGGTCGAGGTGCCGGACGGCCCGGTGTCGGTCGAGTTCGACGACGTGCACTTCGCCTACCCGGCGCCCGACAAGGTGTCGCTGGCGTCGCTGGAGGAGGTCGCCACGCTCGACACGCGGGGCGGCGTCGAGATCCTCCACGGCGTGTCGTTCCGGGCCGAGCCGGGGCAGCTGGTGGCGCTGGTCGGCTCGTCGGGGGCGGGGAAGTCGACGCTGGCGTCGCTGGCGGCCCGCCTCTACGACGTCGACTCGGGGTCGGTGAAGCTGTCGGGCATCGACGTGCGCGACCTCACGTTCGCCTCGATCCGCGACACGCTCGGCATGGTCACCCAGGACGGGCACCTGTTCCACGAGACCGTGGCCGCCAACCTGCGGCTGGCGCGGCCCGAGGCCACCGACGAGGAGCTGTGGGACGTCCTGCGCCGGGCCCAGATCGACGACCTGATCCGCCAGCTCCCGGACGGCCTCGACACGGTGGTCGGCGAGCGGGGCTACCGGTTCTCGGGCGGCGAGCGGCAGCGGCTGACGATCGCCCGGATGCTGCTGGCCCGGCCGCGGGTGGTGGTGCTCGACGAGGCGACCGCCCACCTCGACTCGGCGTCGGAGTCGGCGGTGCAGGCGGCGCTGACCGAGGCGCTGAGCGGCCGGACGGCGCTGGTGATCGCCCACCGGCTGTCGACGGTGCGGGCGGCCGACCTGATCCTGGTGATCGAGGCCGGCCGCATCGTCGAGCGGGGCACCCACGACGACCTGCTGGCCGCCGGCGGGCGCTACGCCGAGCTGTACCGCACCCAGTTCGCCGAGAAGGGCGACCGGGGGGCCGACAAGGCCGAGGCGCTGACCTGACCGCCCTGGTCTCCTGACCGCCCTGGTCCCCTGGCCGCCCTGGTCTCCTGACCGCCCGGGCCTACGGCTCGGGCGACTCGGGCAGCAGGTGGTCGACCCGGACGCCGTGCTCGGCGGCCAGGCGGTCGGCGACCAGCAGGCGGTGGCAGGCCTCGGGGTCGCGCTCGACGCACAGGAGCGCGGCCGCCCCCTCGGCCGGGAGGGTCGCCACCAGCGCCCCGAGGTCGACGCCGTCGAGGATCTCGGCCGTGTAGCGGCGGGCGACCTCGTCGGCCAGCCGGCGCCGCGACCGCTTGCCGACCCCCTGCCGGTCGTCGTCCTCGTACTGGCGTCGACGGAGCTCGGTGGTCGGGGCCAGCTCCTTGTGGTGCTCGTAGGCGATGCCGGCCTCGGCGAGCGCCGCCTGCAGCCGCCGGGCGTTGGCCCAGGCGTACTCGGGCCCGCGGACCCCGCGGCGCTGCCGCACGTCGAGCACCACCCGGACGTCGGCGGCCTGCAGCGCCTGCAGGAACGACCCGGCGTCGAAGCCGTAGACGCCGATCGTGACCACGCGGGGGCCGGCCGTCGCGCCCGTCACGGCTCGGCCACCGGCCGGGCGGCGACCGCCTCGACCTCGAACAGGATCTCGGGGGTGGCCAGGGCCGCGACCCCGACGAGGGTCTGGGGCGGCGGCAGCGCGGCGCCGTCGCCGTCGCCCTCGCCTCCTCCCCCGCCGGTCCCGCCGGTCCCGCCGGCCGCGGCCAGCTCACCCACGATCCGCCCGACCGTCGCCAGCTTGTCGGCGTCGAGGCCGACCACGTAGGTCCGGAGCTGGACGACGTGGCGGAGGTCGAGCCCGTGGGCGGCCAGCGCCACCCCCAGGTTGGCGAACGCCTGCCGCACCTGGGCGGCGAAGGCGGGCGCCACCACGGCACCATCCGGGCCCGAGCCGTACTGGCCGGCGACCACGACGAGGTCGCTGCCGGCCGGGACGGCGGCGGTGTGGCCGTAGCCGAAGGGGACGGGGTCGTGGAGCCCGGCGGGGTTGACGATGGTGTGGGTCATGGGCGGCATCGTGCGGGACGAACCCTGACAGATCATGGCAGGGTTCGCCGGTAGCCTGCGGGGGTGCGCGCGCTGCGGCTGGTCGAGCTGCTCGTGCGGCTCCAGCTGCAGGGCGGTGCCCCGGCCCCCGAGCTGGCGGCCGCGCTCGGCGTGTCGGTGCGCACGATCTACCGCGACGTGGCCACGTTGTCGGCCGCCGGCGTCCCGGTGCGCACCGAGGTCGGGCGCAACGGCGGCGTCCGCATCGACCCGTCCTACCGCGTCGCCGGCCTCCCCCGGCTCGACCCCGCCGAGGCCCGGGGCCTCCTGTTCGCCGTCGTCCCGGCGCTCGCCGACCAGCTCGGCTTCGACGCCGACGTCGCCGACCGGACCCTCCTCCCCGCCATGGAGCCGTCGACCGAGGCGGCCGCCCGGGTGGTGCGCGACCGGCTGCTCGTCGAGCCGACCCACTGGTTCGCACCCCCGGACGCGACCCCGGCGCTGGCCGACGTCGCCCGGGCGGTGTGGGAGGCGCGCGAGGTCCGGCTCACCTACCGGGGCGCCGACGACGTCGTCCAGCCGCTCGGCCTGATCCTCAAGGGCACCACCTGGTACCTGCTCGGGCGGGCGCGGCAGCGCGGCGAGCGGCTCTACCGGCTGTCCCGCGTCGAGGCCGTGGAGCTGCTCGGGCACCGCTTCGAGCGCCCGCCCGAGTTCGACCTCGCCGCCGCCTGGGCCGCCCGCCGCCGGGCGTTCCTGGCGACGATGCCCGAGCGCTTCGTGACCGTCCGGGTGGCGCCCGAGGCGGAGCCGCTCCTGGGGCTGCTCGACGAGGGCGCACCCGACCTGCCGCTGCCCGACGACGTCGAGCGCGACGAGCACGGCTGGGCCCGGCTGCGCCTGCGGTTCGAGCGGTCGGAGGCGGGCGCCGCGCGGCAGCTCCTGCGGCTCGGGGCGGGCGTCGAGGTGCTCGCCCCGGCGCGCCTGCGGGCGCGCCTGGCGCGGACCGCCGCCGACCTCGCCGCCCTGTATCGGACCTGACCTGCGCTGTCGCGGCGCGACCCGGACCATCTAGCGTCTCCCGGAATGGCGGAGGAGCTGACCCACGGGCGCCACGCCGCGCCCCGACTCACACCCCGGCAGCGGTGGGCGGTGGCCGCCCTGGTGCTGGTGGTCGTCGTGGTGCGGGTGGCGCTGGTGCTGGCCGTGCACGCCGACGACCCCGACCGGGTGGTGGAGAACGACACGGCCGGCTACGTCGACCCGGCGCGGTCGCTGCTCGAGGACGGCGACTACGACCGGCGCCCCGACACCGAGTGGCCCGAGTTCGTCCGCACCCCCGGCTACCCGGTCTTCGTGGCCGCCGCCTGGTTCGTGTCCGGCGAGAGCACGCCCTTCCTGCTGGCCGCACAGGCGGCGCTGGGCAGCCTGGCCGTGCTGTTCGTGGTGCTCCTGGGCCTGCGGCTCACCCGGTCGTTCGGGATCGCCTTCGGCTCGGGGGTGCTCGTGGCGGTCGACCCGTTGCAGACCGCCCAGTCGGGGCTCATCGTCACCGAGGCGATCGCCACCGCGCTCACCACGCTGGCGCTGTACCTGGGCGTGCGGTTCGTGGAGAGCGGGTTCTCGGTCCGGTGGGGCGCCCTGTACGCCACCGCCCTGGCGGCGGCCACCTACGTGCGGCCGGCCACCTACTACTTCTGGATCCTGGTGGTCCTGGCGCTCGGCGTGGGCGGCTGGCTGCACCACCGGCGCCGGGCCCGGGCCGGCACGGCGGACGGAGCGCCCGCCGGCGACGAGCCCGGCCGCCGTGCCGTCGACCCCGCCCGAACCCCGGCGCTCGGGCGGGCGATCCTGGCGGTGGCCCTGCCCAGCCTGGTGCTGCTGGGCGCGTGGAACGTGCGCAACCACTTCGCCGCCGGCTCGTGGCGGTTCTCGGGCGTCGAGGCCATCAACCTCTACTGGTACAAGGCCGGGGCGCTGGAGGCGGCGGCGAGCGGCGAGGACCTGGAGACCACCCAGGTGCGCCTCACCGAGGAGCTCAACCACGACGTCCCGCCGTTCGACTACGAGGCCTACCGCGCCGGCACGACACCGCCCGCCTGGGGCGACCGCCCGGGCGAGTACTACGAGCGGGCCCAGTCGGAGGCGATGGCGATCCTGCTCGACGACCCGGTGGGCACCGCCGGGCTGGTGGCCGAGGGCATCTACGGGCAGGTCGTGCAGTCGGGCTGGCGGTTCGCGTGGCAGGTCCTGACCGGCGAGGCCCCACCCCGGCCGGTGGAGCTCGCGGGTCTGCTGGCGGTGTGGACGACCGAGGCCCTGGCGGCGGTGGGGGTGGTGGTGGCCCTCCGCCGCGGGTCGGTGCGCACCCGGCTCGCCCACCTGCTGACGCTGGGGCTGCTGGGCTTCGTGGTGCTGGCCTCGGCGCTGGGGCCCGACGCGGCCGGCGGGTACCGGTTCCGCAGCCCGCTGTGGCCGACGATCTGCCTGTACGCCGTGCTGGGCGCCGCCCACCTGGCGACGTGGTGGCGGGACCGCCGGGCCGTGGGCGCCCGGCCCGGGCCCGGGACCGGGGCCGAGGGGTCCGGGGCCGGCACCGGCGAGCGCGACGAGGTCGACGCCGCCGTGTCAGTCGGAGAGGTGGAACCGGTTGACGCGGGGTGACGCCCCCTCGGCGACCGTCACGTAGCCGCGCCCGTCGGGCGTGAACGCCAGCGCCTCGCCCTGCACCTCGAAGGGCGCCGGCGCCTCGCACGGCTCGCCGGCCAGGGCGTCGGCCACGGTCTGGCCAGGGGCACGGTCCCACAGCTGCACCCCGAAGTAGGTGCGCAGCGCCACGAGCGATCCGTCGGGCGCCACGTCGCCGCCGGTCACCATCTCGCCGGCCAGCGCCGGGACCTCGCCGACCCGCTCCATCGTCACCGACGCGCCGGGCGCGGCGTCGGCGGGGACGCGGTACACGCCCACCGAGCCGCCGTCCCAGGTCTTGCCGACGATGAGCAGGTCGCCGGTCACGGGGTCGACCAGCAGGGTCTCGGCGTCGCGGGGTCCGTCGGGGTAGGTGAGCGTCAACGGCTCGGCGGCGACCGCGCCGGCCGCCGGCACCGTCGGCTCGGGCAGGCGGTAGACGACGACCGCCTCCCGCACCGCGTTGTTGTCCCCGATGTCGCCGACGTAGAGGTGGTCGGTGCCGCCGGGGCCCGGGCCGCGGGCCATGTCCTCCCAGTCGACGGCCTCGGCGCCGGTGAGCTCGACCCGGCCCTGGTCGCCGCCGTCGGGCCCGACGGCGAAGAGCTCGGCGCGGCCGCCCGAGTCGTTGTGCGCCCACACGACGCCGTCGTCCCGGCGGCTGGTGGCGATCCCGGACGTCTCGGCGAGGTCCTCGGCGGCCACGTGGGGCGCGTCGCCGACGACCTCGGCCTCGTCGCACAGCTGCCCGGCGGTGACCGCGCCGCTCCCCCCGCCGCCGTCCCCGGTCGTGGTGCCGGCGGCGCCCTGCGACCCGCCCGGGTCGTCGCCGTCGTCGTCGCCCCCGCAGCCGGCCACCGCTCCCAGCAGCCCCAGCGCCACGAGCGCCGCCCCGATCGTCCCGGCTGCCCGCCGGCGTCCATCCCTGCGCATCGGGCCCGGACGCTACCGGCCCCGGGAACGTGCCCTCGAAGGCCTGGCCGGAGCCCAGGTGTGAACATCGACGTACACAGCTGTGCGATGCTCCGGGGATGGACTGGGGATCCGACCGCACCCGCCGCCGTCGACGCCCGGGGCCCGCCGCGCTCGCGGCGCTGGCGCTGGCGCTCGCCGCGACGGCGGCCGCCTGCACGCCACCGCCGCCGAACCCCGGCGGCCCGGGCACCACGACGACGACCCGCCCGGCGCCGCCGACCACCGTGGCCCCGTCGACGACGACGCGCCCGGCGCCGTCGACGACGGTGGCGCCCACGACCACGACCACGACCCGCCCGGCACCGCCGACCACCACCGCACCCGACCCCGACCCGGCCCCGGACTTCCCCGGTGCCGTGCCCGCCGGGTCGCTGCGCTGGGGCGCCGCCATCGACGGCAACGGCAACCCGGTGCCGCGCCACGAGGACCCGTCGGGGCAGCCGCTGGCGCTGCGCCGCACGTTCTGGCGCTGGGACCAGCGCCTGGGCGGGATGCTGAACGTGATCCGCGACGACCTCGCCCACGACCGCCTGCCCTGGGTCTCGCTGAAGCCGGGCGGGTCGTGGCACGACATGGGGTCGGGGGCGTTCGACGCCCAGATCGACGAGCTGCTGCGGGCGCTCGACGCCGTGGACGGGCCGGTGTGGCTCACGATCCACCACGAGCCCGAGGGCGGCGGCGGGGTCAACGCCCCGGACGATCCCGGCGGTGCCCCCGAGTGGCGCAACATGCAGCGCCGGTTCCGCGAGCGCATGGACGCCGTGGGCGTCGACAACGTGGCCTTCGCCCCCATCCTCATGACCTGGACGTGGGACACCCGGTCGGGCCGCAACCCCGACGACTGGTGGGTCCCGGGGATCTGGGACTTCTACGGCGTCGACCACTACACCGAGGAGCAGGGCACGCTGGTGCTGCCGGTGTGGCAGAAGGTGCGCCGCTGGGTCGGCGACCGGGGCCTGCCGGTGGCGGTCGGCGAGTGGGGCATGCGGGGCAGCGACGCCGCCGCCGGCGACCGGGTGCGGGCCTGGTTCGACCACGCCGCCGGCTCGGCGACCGACGGCCAGGGCGCCCAGGTGATCGCCCTCAGCGCCTTCGACTCCGACCTGAACTCCAGCACCGGCGGCTGGTCGCTGGAGGGCGGACAGCTGACGGCGTTCCAGCAGCTCCTGGGCGACCGCCGCACGCTCGACGCGTCCGAACCCTGACCTCGGCCACCCCGTCCGAAATTGCGTTCGGAAGGCCGCCATAGTCGGCCTGACACACGCAATTTCGGACGGCGTCAGGCCCGACCGGTGACGGCGACCGGCCACCTACGCACCCGGTGTTGCAGTTGTGCGACGGAGCTTGCCACCGCCCTCCCCCGCATATTTACTGCCTCGTAACTTCGGGGGGAGGTCCACATGGCGGGAGGGTGGTCGTTGGGCCGGACGACACCGGCGCAGCCGCAGCCGCAGCCGCGGCCGCAGGCAGAGCTCGCGGCCGCCGACGTGCTGCGGGCGGTCGTCGCCGCGGCGACGGCGTGCGCCGCCGTCATCCACTTCGCGTACGCGCCGACGCACTTCGACGAGAACACCGTCCACGGCGCCTTCTTCGCCGCCGTCGGTTGGGCGCAGCTGCTGCTCGCCGGGGCCCTGGCCTTCAAGGCCCCGCCCGCCCGGGTGTGGCTCGCGGTCGCCGTGGCGCTCAACAGCGCGGTGGTGGTCGTGTGGCTGGTCTCCCGGACGGTCGGCGTGCCCGGCGAGTCGACCGCCGAGCCCGCGGGCTTCCCCGACGTGCTGGCCACGATCCTCCAGGTCGTCGCGGTGGCGGGCGCGAGCGCGCTGCTGCTCGGCTGGACCGCCGCGCAGCGGGTCGAGCGCCGACCGACCCTCGGCGCCGCCGCGGCCGGCGCCGCGCTGGCGATGCTGCTCGTCTCGGCGTCGATCGCCCCGTCGTTCGCCGGCGGCCACACCCACGGCGAGGACGGCCACGCCCACGGGGACGACCACGGCGCCGACGGGCACGGCCACGGCGACGAGGAGCTGGCGGCCGCGGCCCACGAGCACGACGAGGACGACCCGGACCACCACGACGGCGACGACGGCCACGGCGACGACCACGACGACGACCACGACGACCACGACGACGACGGGCACGACGACCACGACGACGACGGGCACGACGACCACGGGGACGACGACCACGACGACCACGGGAACACCCGGCGGCGCGGGCTCCAGAACCACGA
>DATCLV010000273.1:0-5431 GCA_036563745.1 Acidimicrobiales bacterium
GCCACCGGGACTCCGCGGACGGTCGGCCCACCGGCGCCCGGCGTGCCATCCCGGCGTCGTACGCCCCAGCGCTTTCGGCGTCCGGCATGGTGCGGCGAGCGGCGTCATCCGGCCGGAGAGACGCGTGCCATGATTCGTCGGACACGCCCTAGACCGCGACCCCGGCGGGGACCGGGCGGGCCAGCACCGGCGCCAGGCGCCGGCGGGCCACCACCGAGGCGACGATCTCGCCGCTGCGCACCGCCACGTTCGACAGCAGCGACGACGAGATGCCGTGCGAGTGCTCGGTCGCGCCCTGCACGTACAGCGCCGCCGCGCCGCAGGGGCGGGTGAGCTGCAGCCGGTAGTCGCGGTGCACCACCGGGTGGCCGTCGGCCCGGCGGGCCAGCAGCGCCCCGGCCTCGCCCAGCAGCGTGCCGGGGTCGACCGGCTGGTAGCCGGTGGCGTACACGAGGGCGTCGGCGTCGAGGGTGTCGACCGCCCGGGTGGTCAGCGAGCGCACCTGCACCCGCACGCCCCGGTCGCCCTGCGGTGCCACGCCCTCCACCCGGGAGGCGCGCAGCACGCGGAGGCGACGGCGCCCCTGCACCCGCTCCCGGTACTCCCGGCGGTACAGCTCCTCGATCAGGTCGTTGTCGACCACCGAGTAGTTGGTGTTGCGGTGGTAGTCGAACAGCAGCCGCTTCACGTCGTCGTCGGCGCCGTAGTACTCGTCGACCGCGTCCGGGTCGAATATCCGGTTGGCGAACGGGCTGTCGTCGGAGGGCGCGTAGCCGTAGCGGGCGAACACCGAGCACACCTCGGCCGCCGGGAACCGGTCATGAAGGAAGGCCACGGCCTCGGCCGCGCTCTGGCCCGACCCCACCACCACGAAGCGGTGGGGCGCCGGGTCCACGGGCAGCGCCTCGGCCTGCGGCAGCAGGTCGCGGGTGTGCCACACGCGCGACCCGGTGGTCGCCCCCGCCGGGAGCCGGGGGGTGAGCCCGACGGCGACGACCACGTTGCGGGCCCGGCGGGTGCTGCGCCCCTCGGGCCCCTCGCTGACCACCTCGAACGCCACCAGCCGCCGGTCGCTCTCCCGGTGCAGCGGCCGGACGCCCACCACCCGCTCGCCGTAGCGGACCACGTGGTCGAGGCGGGCGGCGGCCCACTCGAGGTAGTCGTGGAACTCGATGCGCAGGGGGAACAGCGTCTTGTGGTTGACGAAGTCGACGAGCCGGCCCCGCTCGTGGAGGTAGGACAGGAAGCCGAAGTCGCTCGTCGGGTTGCGCAGCGTGACGAGGTCTTTCAGGAACGACACCTGCATGGTGGCGTCCTCCAGGAGCATCCCGCGGTGCC
Organism: Acidimicrobiales bacterium; assembly: GCA_036563745.1. Classification (GTDB taxonomy): domain Bacteria; phylum Actinomycetota; class Acidimicrobiia; order Acidimicrobiales; family VFJN01; genus DASXTK01. Next base: position 1,339 of record DATCLV010000273.1, read on the forward strand.
AGCCGAAGGACGCCTGGCGCTCCAGGAACGTGGCCCGCAGGCGGCGGCGCGGCGGCGCCGAGCGGTTGTGCTCGTCGACCGCGATGGCCAGCGCCAGGTTCGACGGGCCGAACCCGATGCCGACGACGTCCTCGACGTCGTCGCCGTCCTCGGCGCCGTCGGGCACGAGCTCGGCGTCGGCCGTCACTCGCCGCTCCGGTCGGGGTCGCCGCCGGCGGTGCGGGCGGCGGCCGCGACCTCCATGGACGCCACGAGGCTGCGGGGGCGCATGTCGGTCCAGTGCTCGTTCACGTAGGCGAGGCACGCCTCGCGGGTGTCACGGTCGTGGACGATCGTCCATCCCTCGGGAACCTCGGCGAAGGCGGGCCACAGCGAGTGCTGGCCCTCGTCGTTGGCGAGCACGAGGAACGTGCCCTCAGGATCGTCGAACGGGTTCATGGGGTTTGAGCCGCCCTTATCCTCGATGTTAGGTTCACCTACTATCAGCGCAGCAACGGCGGGTGTCAACCGGGTGGGCGCAGGGGACGCCCAAAGCGCGGGGCGGCCAGGGGGCACGCTGCGCCGGGCCCTGCGATCGCAGCGCAAGCTCGTCCTCCTCGGCGGGGCGCTCGTCACCGTGCACCAACTCGCCGAGGTCCTCGTGCCCGTCACCGTGGGCGTCGTCATCGACCGGGCCATCGCCCCCGGCGACGCCGCGGCCGCCGTCCGCTGGCTCGCCGTGCTCGCCGGCCAGTTCGTGCTCCTCTCAGCCGCCGGCTGCACCGCGGTGTGGATCGACGAGAAGGCCCGGCAGGGCGCCGCCCACACGGTCCGGACGGCCGTCGCGGCCCGGGTGCTCGACGAGCGCGGCGGCGTCGAGCGGGCGCTCCCCGGCGAGATCGTGAGCCTCTCCACCGTCGAGACCACCCGCATCGGCGACGGCGTCGGGGCCGTCATCGTCGCCACCGGCGCCGTGGCCGGCACGCTCGGCGGGGCCGTCATCCTGTTCGCCTACTCGGTCTGGTTGGGCGCCGTGGTCGTGGTCGGCCTGCCGGTCGTCCTGCTCGTCGTGCAGGCGCTGGCCGAACCCCTCGTGTCCCGGGCCGACGAGCACCAGCGGGCCGTCGGCCGGGCCTCCGGGGTGGCGGCCGACCTGTTCCACGGGCTGCGGGTGCTGAAGGGCCTCGGCGCCGACCGGGCCGCCGCCACCCGCTACCGCTCGGTCAGCCGGGAGGCCCTGACCGCCGGGCTGGCGGCCAACCGGGCCCGGTCCACCTACGCCGGGCTGACCTACACGATCGCCGGCGTGTTCGTGGCGCTGGTGGCGTGGCTCGCCGCCCGGCTGGCGCTCGACGGCACGATCGGCCTCGGGTCGCTGGTCGCCACGCTGGGCGTCACGCAGTTCCTGGTCGGGCCGCTCGGGCGGCTCGCCTACGCCGGCGAGCAGCTCGCCCAGGCACGGGCGTCGTCGGAGCACCTCGACGCCGCGCTCGACGCCGAACCCGCGGTGGTCGGCGGGTCGGCGACCCTGTCCGGCGACGGAGGCGGCGCCGACGACGACGTCCGGCGCGGGACCCTCGACCTCGTGCTCGACGGCGTCACCCACGGGACCCTGCGCGGCGTGTCGCTGCGCGTGCCGGCGGGCGGGACGGTCGGCATCGTGGCCGCCCCGGCCGACGCCGCGGCGCTGGCCGACCTCCTCGACCGGTCCGTCGACCCCGTCCGCGGCCGGGTCCTGGTGGGCGGGGCCGACCACACCGAGCTGCCGCTCGACACCGCCCGGGCCGCCGTCGTCGTGGCGCACCACGACGCCCCGCTGTTCGGCCCCACCATCGCCGCCGACCTGCGGTCGGTGCGCCGGGCCGCGAGCGACGACGACGGCCACGACGGGGCGGACGAGGGCGCGGACGACGGGCCTGGCGACGCCGCCGGGATCGACGACGTGGTCGCCGCCGCCTGCCTCGACGACGTGGCCGACGTCGTGCCCGGCGGGCTCGACGGGCCGATCACCGAGGCCGGTCGGTCGCTGTCGGGCGGGCAGCGCCAGCGGGTGGCGCTGGCCCGCGCCCTCGCCACCGACGCCCCGGTCCTGGTGCTGCACGAGCCGACCACCGCCGTCGACACCGCCACCGAGCAGCGCATCGCCGCCGGCCTGCGGCGGCTCCGGGCGGGCCGGACCACCGTGCTGATCACCGCCAGCCCCACCCTCCTCGCCGCCGCCGACCGGGTGGTGCTCCTCGACGACGGCCGGGTCGTGGCCGAGGGCGACCACGCCACCCTCGCCGCCGACCCCCGCTACCGCCGGGCGGTGCTGGGATGACCGGGACCGCCGGCGCCGCCACCCGCGCCGCCCCCGACGCCGCCGCCGGGCTGCCGGTCGCCGGCCGGCGGGCGACCTGGCGGACGATGCGGGCGCGGGCGGGCCGGTACCGGCGGGCGGTGGCGGCCGCGGTGCTGCTGCCGGTGGCCGCCACCGTGGCGGCGCTGGCGGTGCCGCTGCTGCTGGGCGCCGTGGTCGACGTGGTGGCCGGCAACCGGCCGGACGGCGACCTCACCGGCCTGATCGTGCTGCTGGTGGTGGCCGCGTCGGCGCAGGGGCTGCTCTTCGGCCTGGGGTCGGCCGCCGTGGGGCGGCTGGGCGAGCGGCTGCTCGCCGACCTCCGGGAAGACGTGGTCGACCGGGCGCTGGTCGTGCCGATCGACCAGGTGGAGCAGGCCGGCACCGGCGACCTCGTGGCCCGGGCCAGCAGCGACGTCGACCTGGTGTCGGAGGCCGCCCGGGAGGCGATCCCCGAGGTGGTGGCGTCGTCGCTGATCATCGGGCTGACCGTGGTGGGCCTGGCCGGGCTCGATCCCCGGCTGGCCCTGGCGGGGTTGTCGGCCGTGCCGATCCAGGTGCTGGCGACCCGGTGGTACCTGCGACGGTCACGGCCCCTCTACGCCGCCGAGCGGGCCGCCGAGGGCCGGCGTTCGCAGGCGGTCCACGGCAGCGTGACCGGGGCACGGACCATCCGCGCCCTCCGGCTCCAGGCACCGCACGTGGCCGCCGTGGGACGGACCTCGCAGGAGGCCGCCGACCTCGCGGTCGCCGCCGCCTCGGTGCGGGCCCGGTTCGCCTCGGCCCTCAACGCCGCCGAGCTGGTGGGGCTGGGTGCGGTGCTCGCCGTCGGCTACCCGCTCGTGCAGAGCGGGTCGCTGTCGGTGGGCGGGGCGACGGCGGCGGCGCTGTTCTTCCACCGGCTGTTCGACCCGATCGGCCTGCTGCTGTCGCAGCTCGACACCGCCCAGTCGGCGGGTGCCGCGCTGGCCCGCCTGGTCGGGGTGGCGTCGCTGCCGCCGACCGCCGCCGCGCCGACGGCCGGCCGTGGCGAGCGGCCGACCGGCGGGGTGACGCTGACCGGTGTGACGTTCAGCTACGACGGCCGGCGCGACGCCCTGCGCGAGGTCGAACTGGTGGTGCGGCCCGGCGAGCGGGTGGCGCTGGTGGGCCCGAGCGGGGCCGGGAAGTCGACGGTGGCGAAGCTGCTGGCGGGCGTCCACCACCCCACGGCCGGGTCCATCACCGTGGGGTCCGACGACGGCCGGGACGGCGACGGGGCGCGGCCCCGGGTGGCGCTGGTGACCCAGGAGGTGCACGTCTTCGCCGGGACGCTGGCCGACGACCTGCGGCTGGCCCGGCCGGCGGCGACCGACGAGCAGCTGTGGGCGGCGCTGGCCCGGGTGGGCGCCGACGACTGGGCGAGGGCGCTGCCGGAGGGCCTGGCGACCGTCGTGGGCGACGGCGGCCACCAGCTGTCGGCGACGCAGGCCCAGCAGCTGGCGCTGGCCCGGCTGCTGCTGGCCGACCCGGAGGTGGCGGTGCTCGACGAGGCGACGGCGGAGGCCGGCAGCGTCGGCGCCGCCGTGCTGGACGCCGCCACCGCGGCCGTCGTCGAGGGGCGCACGGCGCTGGTGATCGCCCACCGCCTCACCCAGGCGGCGACGGCCGACCGGGTGGTGGTCCTCGACCACGGCCGGGTCGTCGAGGAGGGCACCCACGACGAGCTGCTGGCCACCGGCGGCCTCTACGCCACCCTGTGGTCGGCCTGGTCCTCCGCCCGCCCCTCCCCCACAC
>DATCLV010000429.1:0-5042 GCA_036563745.1 Acidimicrobiales bacterium
CGCCGGCAACGTCCTGCGCCCGATGACCGCGGTCCGCCTGTCGGTCCGGGTGCCACCCACCGCCGACCCGCAGGCGGCGGCTGCGGCCCTGGTCCAGGAGCTGACGACGAACCCGCCCTACGGCGCCCGGGTGACGGTCACGCCCGGCGCCGCGGAGGCCGGCTGGCACGCCCCGCCGGAGGTGCCGTGGCTGGCCGACGCGCTCCAGGCGGCGTCGCAGGCGACGTTCGGCCGCCCGGCCCGGGCGTGGGGCGAGGGCGGCACGATCCCGTTCATGGGGATGCTCGGCCGCCAGTTCCCGGACGCCCAGTTCGTGATCACCGGCGTCGCCGGCCCGGGCACCAACGCCCACGGACCCAACGAGTTCCTGCACCTGCCCACCGCCCGCCGCATCACCGCGGCGGTCGCGCACGTGCTCGACGCCCACGCCCACCGCCCCGACTGACCCGGCCCCGGCCAGGCCGGTCGGGCCGCCGGCGCCACCGCCCGCCGGCGCCACCCCACGAGGCCGCCCGCGGGGGCCGTGACCCCTCGTGGTGGCGGCTGCGTCTAGTGTCCCGCCCATGGCAGGAGGAGGCACCAAGGCCGTCGTCGCCGCGATGCTCGCCAACGGCGGCATCGCGGTCTCGAAGTTCGTCGGGTTCGCGATCACCGGCTCGGCGTCGATGCTGGCCGAGGGCGTCCACTCCGTGGCCGACACCGGCAACCAGGCCCTGCTGCTGCTCGGCGGGAAGCGCGCCGAGCGGGCGGCCACGCCCCAGCACCCGTTCGGCTACGGCCGTGAGCGCTACTTCTGGGGGTTCATCGTCGCGCTGATCCTGTTCAGCCTGGGCGGGATGTTCGCCATCTACGAGGGCTGGCACAAGATCAGCGACCCCCACGAGCTCGACGCCCCGGGGGTCGCGCTCGGCATCCTCGCCGTGGCGATCGTCCTCGAGGGGCTCTCGTTCCGCACGGCGGTCATCGAGTCGCTGAAGATCAAGGCGCCCGAGGTCGGCTGGTGGGCGTTCATCCGCCGGTCGAAGCAGCCGGAGCTGCCGGTGGTGCTCCTGGAGGACCTGGGCGCCATGACCGGCCTGGTCGTGGCGTTCGTGGCGGTGCTCGTCTCCGTCGCCACCGACAACCCCATCTACGACGGCTTCGGCACGCTCACGATCGGCGTGCTGCTGGTGGTCATCGCCGTGATCCTGGCCGTCGAGATGAAGGGCCTGCTCATGGGCGAGGCGGCCTCCGACGCCGACCAGCAGGCGATTCGGGCGGCCATCGAGATCGACCCGAGCGTGCGCCGCCTGATCCACATGCGCACCCAGCACATCGGCCCGGACGAGCTGCTGGTGGGGGCCAAGATCGAGCTGGTCGAGGGCCTCGACGTGCGCGAGGTGGCCGACGTGGTGAACAACGTCGAGACGGCGATCCGGCGGTCGGTCCCCACGGCCCGGATCCTCTACCTCGAGCCGGACGTCTTCCGCACCGACGTCCCGCAGGACGACCCCCACGCCGTGCGCTCGTCCACGCTCGACGCCGACGGCGCCGACACGGCGGACCGCACGACCGAGGTCGTCAAGGACTGAGCCGAGCCCGGACGCGCAGCAGGCCCGGACTTCCCCGCCCTGGGGGCGACGGGGTCGTCCGGGCCTGCGGGCCACGGGGGAGGAAGGCCCGCTCGGCGTCAGGCCTTCTTCTTGGTGGCGGTCTTGGCGGCGGTCTTGCGGGCGACGCCCTTGCGGGCCCTGGTGGTCGAGGTGGCGGGCGGGGTCGGCACGTCGCCGGTCACGGCCGAGGCGGTGGCGGCGGGCGCGTCGTCCGCCGGCTCGACCAGCGGGGCGACGGCGTCGGCGAGCTCGCGGGCGAAGTCGCGCTGGGTGTCGAGCAGCTTCTTGGCGAACCCGACCTGGCTGTCGACGACCTCGGTGGGGCGGGGCAGGCTGGCCGGGTAGTTGAGGCGGGGGATCCGCCCCTCGGCCCGCTCCACGCCCTTGCGGACGTAGTGGACCACCGGTCGCTGCAGATCACGGAGGGCGGTGACGACCCGATCCTCGAACTCGGTCACACTCGTCAGGATGGTCATGTGCTAACTCTAGTTAGCACTCTGCTTACTTCCCAACCCACCGTCCCGCACTTTTCGTCGTCGTCCCGACACCGAAATCCCGACCGGCTAGGTCGACTTTGACCGGATCCGGAGCTAGGCTCGCCTCCGCGACAACAGCTACAGGAGGAAGCATGTCGATCCGACTCGGCGACGACGCCCCGAACTTCACCGCCGAAACCACCGAGGGCACGCTCGATTTCTACGAGTGGAAGGGCGACAGCTGGGCCGTCCTCTTCTCGCACCCGAAGGACTACACGCCGGTCTGCACGACCGAGCTGGGCCGGGTCGCCGCCCTCAAGCCCGAGTTCGACAAGCGGAACGTGAAGGTCATCGGGCTCTCGGTCGACCCGCTCGACAGCCACCACGGCTGGAAGCAGGACATCGCCGACGTCACCGGCAGCGAGCTGAACTACCCGCTCATCGCCGACGAGGACAAGAAGGTCGCCGACCTGTACGACCTCATCCACCCGAACGCCAGCGACACCGCCACCGTGCGCTCGGTCTTCGTCATCGGCCCCGACAACAAGGTGAAGCTCACGCTCACCTACCCGGCCTCGACCGGCCGCAACTTCGACGAGCTGCTCCGGGTCATCGACTCGCTCCAGCTCACGGCCAACCACTCGGTGGCCACGCCCGCCGACTGGAAGCACGGCGAGGACGTGATCATCGTCCCGGCGCTCAGCGACGAGGAGGCCAAGGAGAAGTTCCCCCAGGGCTGGGAGGCCAAGAAGCCCTACCTGCGGGTCACCAAGCAGCCGGTCTGACGGCGGCGCCGGTCCCCACCGGGACCGACCTGCGGGGTCCCCCGACCCCGGAAGGCACTCGACGACGGCCCGGGCCGCGACCGCCCGGGCCGTCGCGCGTGCCCGTCCGGGCAGCGTCCCCACAACGTCACAGGCCGCACATAGGGTGGGCGGCATGACGGTCACGAACGACAGCGCGATCGCGCCCCCGGCGATCGCTGCTGCCGCGCTCGACGCGGTGAAGGTGTACGGCCTGGGCGACACGGCGGTGTATGCCCTGAACGGGGTCACCATCGACATCCCCGCGCAACGGTTCACGGCGATCATGGGCCCCTCGGGCTCGGGGAAGTCGACGCTCATGCACTGCCTCGCCGGGCTCGACTGGCTCACCTCGGGCCGTGTCCGCATCGGTGACGTCGAGCTCGGCACGCTGAGCGAGAAGGAGCTCACCCGCCTCCGGCGCGATCGCATCGGGTTCGTGTTCCAGGCGTTCAACCTGGTGCCCACGCTCACCGCCATCGAGAACATCACGCTGCCGCTGCAGCTGGCGGGCCGCGACCCCGACAAGGCGTGGGTCGACCACGTGGTGAAGACGGTGGGCCTCGCCGACCGGCTCACGCACCGCCCGGCCCAGCTCTCCGGCGGCCAGCAGCAGCGCGTGGCGGTCGCGCGCGCCCTGGCCAGCCGGCCGGCGATCATCTTCGCCGACGAGCCCACCGGCAACCTCGACAGCCGGTCCAGCGCCGAGATCCTCGAGTTCATGCGCAAGGCCGTCGACGAGATGGAGCAGACGATCGTGATGGTCACCCACGACCCGGGGGCCGCCGCCTACAGCGACCACGTCGTGTTCCTGGCCGACGGCAAGATCGTCGACGAGATGCCGGAACCGACGGCCGAGCGGGTGCTCGACCGCATGAAGCAGTTCGACTGAGCGGCCGGCGATGTTCAAGCTCGCGTTCCGCGACCTGCGGGCCCACGTGGGTCGCTACATCCTCACGTTCGTGGCCGTCGCCATCGGGGTGGCCTTCATCGGCGGCATCCTCACGCTGACCGACTCCATGACCCGCACGTTCGACGACCTCTTCGCCGACATCAACGAGGGCACCGACGCCTACGTGCGGGGCGAGGGCGCCTTCGAGACCGGCTTCGAGGGCGGGAACACCGTGATGCGCCCCCGCATCGACGCGTCGCTGGTCGACGACATCACGGCGATCGACGGCGTCGCCGCCGCCGAGGGCTCCGTCGGCGGCTACACGCGGCTGATCGACAAGGACGGCGAGCCCTACGGCAACCCGGCGTTCGGGCCCCCCACCTTCGGCGGCAGCTGGAACGAGGTCGAGGACCTCAACCCGTTCAACCTGGTCGACGGCGGCCGGTCACCGCGGGACAGCAGCGAGATCGTGCTCGACAAGGCCACCGCCGACGCCACCGGCTACGAGGTGGGCGACACCGCCCGCTTCGAGACGGTCAAGGGCACCGGCGAGGCCGAGGTGGTGGGCATCGCCAAGTTCGGCACCGCCGACGGGCCGCTCGGCGCCAGCTTCGTGCTGTTCGACCTGGAGACGGCCCAGGAGCTCCTCGCCGAGCCCGGCAAGGTCGACGGCATCGGCGTCGTGGCGGACGAGGGCACCAGCCAGACCGCGCTGCGCGACCGCCTCGTCGACGAGCTGTCGGGCGAGGGGACCCAGCTCGAGGTCATCACCGGCGAGCAGCTGACCGAGGAGAACCAGGACCAGCTGGCCGCCCAGTTCAGCTTCTTCCGCCGGTTCCTCCTGGTGTTCGGCCTGATCTCGATCGTGGTGGGCGGGTTCGTGATCTTCACGAGCTTCTCCTTCATCGTCGCCCAGCGGCAGCGGCAGACCGCCCTGCTGCGGGCCATCGGCGCCAGCCGCAACCAGGTCCTCCGGTCGGTCGTCGTCGAGTCGCTGCTGGTCGGCGTCCTCGCCTCGCTGGTCGGCTACCTGCTGGGCGTCGGCCTCGCCTTCCTGCTGGCCAGCCAGATGCTGTCCGACCAGACCAAGTTGGCGCTCCGGCCCGGCTCCTTCCTGATCGCCATGGTGGTCGGCACCGTCGTCACCTTCCTGTCGGCGTTCGTGCCGGCGTGGCGGGCCTCGAAGGTGCCGCCCGTGGCGGCCATGCGGGCCGTCGCCGTCGACACCAGCGGGCGGTCGTGGATCCGGCTCGCCATCGGCGCCGGCGCCCTGCTGCTG
>DATCLV010000293.1:0-1506 GCA_036563745.1 Acidimicrobiales bacterium
CCTACCAGCAGGAGCGCCCGGGGCCTCTTCAGCTTTCTCATGTCTCTCCCCCCTTCGTGGACGTCGGGCCCCCCAACGGACCACGACGCCTACCGGTAATAATAGGATTATTCTTCTGTAGGTCAACAACTGGGGAAGGACTGGGAGATGGAGTCGACAGAGAGGGGCCGGCGCGCGACCACGTCCAGCCGGCGGCCGACCGCGGCGCGGGTGACCCGGCCCCCACGACCGCGCCGGGCCGGGTGGGCGGCGTCGACGGCGCGGGCGGGTCGGGCGACCTGGGCGGCTCGGGCGTGACGGTCCCGCGGCGGCACGCCGCCGACCCGGCGACGTCACATACGACCAGGTATTATCGGGGTTTCGTGGCTACCCCCCAGAGCCCCACTGCGACCGATCGCGACGTTCCGCCCGTCGGTTCGACGCGCACCCGGCTGCTCGACGCGGCCTACGAGCTGCTGGTGCAGGACGGCTACCACGCCACCACCGTGCAGGGCGTCGCCCGCCGGGCCGGGCTCACCACGGGGGCCATCTACGCCAACTTCGCCAACAAGCAGGAGCTGATGGCGCTGGCCGTGCTCGCCCGGTGGACGGGGTTGCAGCAGCAGCTCCTCGCCGGCGGGGCCGCCGGTCCGCCCTTCGCCGGTCTCACCACCGACGGCCCGGAGGCGGGCGGCCCGGCCGGCAACGACGACGCCACGGCGAACGGCGAGACGGGCGACGGCGAGAGCCCGGTGGTCGCCGGCTGGCCCGACACGGCGCTGGTGGCCCAGCTGGCACAGCTCCTCACCGCCCCACCGGCACCGGAGCACCGCCTGCTCACCGAGGTCACCGGTGCGGTCCTGCGCGACGGCGGCACGGTGTCGCCGCTGCTGTCGGGCGTCCAGATGGTGGAGGGGCTCATCCGGTCGTCGATCGAGACGGCCAAGGACGAGGGCACGATCGACGAGAAGCTGTCGACCGACGCCATCGTCGCCGTGGTCCTCAACCTCTACCTGGGGGCCATCACCTCGAAGGCCTGGGGGCTGGAGCAACCCCGGCTCGACGAGGTCCGCGAGGTCCTCATCGCCCTGAACCGGGGCCTCGCCGCCCGGGACTGACCGGGTCGCCACCTTCGAAATTGCGTCGATTCGGCCGCATATGTCGGCTTTTCGAACGCAATTTGGGCCAGAGGACGGCCGAGTTGGTTCGACGATGCAACCAAAATGGTTGTAAGGTCGAACCATGTCCGGGGACGAGGATGCCGAGGCCCTGCAGCGGCGGCTGATGACGTTCGTGCGGGCCTTCGGCCTGCACCAGCCCGACCGGACGCCGTGCGGCGCCACCGTGCCCGTGTCCGAGGCCCACGCCCTGGCGGTGCTCGACGAGCAGGGCGCGCTGCCGCAGGGCCGGCTGGCCGGGGAGCTGGGGCTCACGAAGTCGACGGTGAGCCGCCTGGTCGACCAGCTGGAGCGGCGGGGGTGGGCCCGGCGCCAGGTCGGCGAGGGCGACGGCCGCCAGCGGCTCGTG
>DATCLV010000295.1:0-8277 GCA_036563745.1 Acidimicrobiales bacterium
GACGAGCCGCGCCCACGGGCCGGCGCCGACCAGCCCGACGGGGACGGGCCCGCCGGTCTCGGGTTGGTCGGGGGCGGGTCGGTTGGCGTCGGGGTGCTCGGCGGTGTCCACGGCGCCAGGCTTTCACCCCGGAGGGGTGAGCGGGGTGGTGGGCCCGGTCGGCACGCTCTGGCCATGTCGGGCCCCACACCGCCACCACGGGAGCCGGTCAGCAAGGGCTGTGGGCGGGACCCCGGGCGGCCGCCCCGTCGCCCACCGGGACGGTTGCGCCGGGTCGACGGCTGCGCCGTCCCGCCGGCCGCCGGCTGCCCCCGCCGCCGGGGTGCGCCGCCCCAGCCGGGGCGTCGACCCCTCGCCGGTCGGCTCGCCTGGCACTGCCACCGCTACTGGTGACCCCGCTGCTGGTGACCTCCCGCCCCGGCCGCTGACCCCGCCGGGCCGCGGCACCGGCGACGTCGCCGGGCGCGGCCGTGTCGCCCGCGCGGCCGTGGGTCGGGCCGGCTTGCGGTCGCGCCCCCGTTGGTGTGACCTGGTACCAGGCCGTGCGCGGCCGATCCCCGGAGGGCGGCCGGGAAGACGGGGGCGTCGAGTTTCGCCGGAGGGGCGTTGCGGTAGAGGATTGTTGCCGAGGATCGCTCGCGCGGATGGGGCGGCGCCCTAGGATGGAGTCGCTGTCCCCGCCGTGCTGGGTTGGGTGGATGGCTCGGGGGTCAGGCGGTCGCCTGTGCGCCGGCCCCTCTGTTTCCCCCTGACAGGCCACAACCAGACTGGGTTTGGAGCTCGCACTGGACCTGACCACTCTCGAACTGCTCGTCGCGGCGGAGGCTGCAGGCGAGATAGCGGACGACGACCGTGCCGCGCTGGAGGCCGAGCGGCCCCGGTGGGCGGCCATGGTGCACCAGCTCCTCGTGGAGACCGAGGAGGCGCTCGAGCGCGTCTCCCAGTCCGACCGCGAGGAGCGGGACCAGGCCGTCGCCGACCTGTCCGAGGAGCGCGACCGGCTGGTCCGGGCCTGGCGACGGGCCCACGGCCTGCCCGAGATCGACGAGGACGACCTCGACGTCGAGGACGAGGAGGAGCTCGACGAGCGGGCCACCGTCCCCGAGCTCCAGGCGTCGTGGACGCAGGGCACGGTGGTGCTGTGGGCCGGCAACCGCGCCGCCCCGCCCGCCGACGCCGACCAGCTCGGCTCGCTGCTGGCCGACACCGGCGCCGCCGCCATCGACTGGGCGCCCCGCCGCCGCGAGGTGAAGCTGCCCACGGGCGAGACCGCCGCCGCCGTCGAGGCCCCGGTGGGCGCGGCGCTCGGCTGGCTGGTCGGCCTGGCCACCGGGCAGATCGAGGGGCCGATCGGCCCCAGCGCCCGCTGGCTCGGCGACATCGCCGTCTGGGCCACCGAGACCGTCGCCCAGGGCCGCATGGTGCCCACGCTCGCCCCCGCCGCCAACGGCAACGGGAACGGCAACGGCCGCAAGCAGCCCGCCCCGGGTCGCAACGACCGCAGCAGCGCCGACCACGTCGTCACGTGGGCGGCGGCCGCCGTCGACGCCCGCCGGATCCGGACCCTCGCCTCCCGGATGCCGGGCGCGGTGGCCGCCGTCGACGCGTCCGTCCCCGCCGAGCGGGTGTGCCGGGCCGTGCTCGACGCCGCCGTCGACGCCATCTGCCGGGCCGGCGCCGCCCGTCTCGTGTCGCCGGCCGTCGCCCCCGTCGCCCGCTCCTACCGCGACGTGGCCGAGGCCGTCATGGCCCGCCTCGACGGCACCCCGTTCCGCGCCGCCAAGCAGCCGGCCGCCCAGCTGGCCCACGAGCTGGGCCTGTGGGCCGCCGAGGTCCGCGGCCGGCGCCGCATCGGCCTCGTCGTCGAGCTGCACCCGCCGCACGCCGACGGCGGCTGGCTGGTCACGGTCAGCGCCACCGGGGTCGAGGCCCAGCCCGTGCCGGTGCACCAAGCGCTCGCCACCGCGTCGGGCAAGAAGGTGAAGAGCCTCGAGGCCGAGCTGCGCCGCCTCGAGCGCCTGCTGCCGGCGCTGCGCCGCTCCGGCGAGAACCGCGCCCAGGTGATCGTCGACAGCGACGAGGCCTGGGACCTGATGACCGACACCGGCCGCGTGCTGGTGGCCGCCGGCTTCGACGTGCGGGTGCCGGTGGCGTCGGTGCGCCGGCCGTCGCCCCGCCTGCAGCTGCGGGCCGACCACCCCACGGGCCTCGCCCGGGTCGGTGCCCACGAGCTGTCGCGGGTCCGCTGGTCGGTGCTCTTCGACGACGCCGACCTCGACGCCGCCGAGATCATGCGGCTGGCCAACGAGGCCCGGCCGCTGGTGCAGGTCAAGGGCCGCTGGGTCGCGCTCGACCGGGCCGACCTCGACGCCGCCGCCAAGGCGCTCGCCCAGCACAGCCAGACCCGCGAGCTGTCCGGCGCCGCGATCGTCCGCTACGCCGTCGGCCTGGAGGACAACCCCTTCGGCGGGCCCGTGGCGGTCGCCGGGCAGGGCTGGGCGGTCGACCTGGTCAACGAGGCCACGGGCAGCCCGCCGGCGCCCGAGCCCGCCCCCGAGGGCTTCGAGGGCGAGCTGCGCACCTACCAGGCCGAGGCCCACGGCTGGCTCGGCTTCCTCGACCGGGCCGGGCTGGGCGGCTGCCTCGCCATGGACATGGGCCTGGGCAAGACGCCGACGATGCTCGCCCACATCCTCGCCACCCGCGAGGCCGGGCCGACGCTGGTCGTCGCGCCACCGGCGGTGCTCGGCAACTGGGCGGTCGAGGCCCGGAAGTTCACGCCGGGCCTGCGGGTCCACGTGCACCACGGCGCCGACCGCGCCGGGGCCGAGGAGCTGGCCAAGATCGCCGCCGACACCGACGTGGTGATGACCACCTACGCCACCGCGGTGCGCGACGTCGAGGCGCTGGCCGCCATCGAGTGGCACCGGTTCGTGCTCGACGAGGCGCAGGCCATCAAGAACCCGGCCAGCGAGACGGCCCAGCAGCTCCGCCGGGTCGCCGCCCGGTCACGGCTGGCGCTCACCGGCACCCCGGTCGAGAACAGCCTGGGCGACCTGTGGTCGATCCTCGACTTCACCAACCCGGGCCTGGTCGGCGACCGGAACGACTTCATCCGCCGGCTCTCCACCGACGACGACGGCAGCCGCCGCGACGCCGGCGAGGCCGCGCTGCGGGCCCTCAACGGCCTGCTGGTCTTCCGCCGCACGAAGAGCGAGCCGGAGATCGCCGCCGAGCTGCCCGACAAGATCGACGAGCTCGACCACTGCGGCATGACCGCCGAGCAGATCGGCCTCTACCAGGCGATCCTCGACGACCTGCTCAAGTCGCAGCTGCCCGACGCCGACGACCCGTCCGCCCGCAAGGGCCACGTGCTGGCGGCGATCACCGCCCTCAAGCAGGTGTGCGACCACCCGGCCGCCTACCTGGGCGAGGAGGACGACAAGCCGCTCGAGGGCCGGTCCGGGAAGCTGTCCCGGCTGGAGGAGCTGGTCGACGGCGTGTTCGAGAACGGCGAGCGGATGCTGATCTTCACCCACTTCGCCAAGTGGGGCGAGCGGCTCGCCGCCTACCTCAGCGAGCGCACCGGCGTGCACATCGCGTGCTACCACGGCGGCCTCTCCCGGGGCGTCCGCGACCGGCTGGTCAAGGAGTTCCAGGAGGGCACCGGCCCCGGCGCCCTGGTCCTGTCGATCAAGGCCGGCGGCTCGGGCCTCAACCTCACCGCCGCCAACCACGTCGTCCTCTACGACCGCTGGTGGAACCCGGCCGTCGAGGACCAGGCCCGTGACCGGGCGTGGCGGATCGGCCAGAAGAACACGGTCATCTCCCACCGGCTCGTGTGCCCCGGCACCATCGACGAGCGGGTGGAGGAGGTCGTGGCCGGGAAGCGGCGGATCGCCGACCTGGTGCTGCCGGCGAGCAGCTCGCTCAGCGACCTGGGCGCCGACCAGCTGCGCACCGCCCTGGGCCTGCGGCCCGAGGCCGTGCTCGACGTCGAGGAGGCGCCCGACGGCGGCGACGGCGACGGCACGGAGAGGGCGGCCTGATGGCGAAGCGACGTCGTGGACGGGGCCAGGGCAACCAGAACGCCAACCAGCAGGGGCAGAACCAGGGGCAGCGCCGCCAGGCCGACGCCCTGCGCTTCTGGGGCGACCCGGACGCCAAGCGGACCGACCCGGCGCCGATCCGGCCCACGCCGGACCCGGCGGCGCTGGTGAAGTCGCTCGGCAACCCGCCGCTGTCGCCGACCGCCTCGCACCAGCTGGCCGTGGTCTACGAGGAGGCGGTCCGCGCCGCGACGGCCCTCGCCGCGGCCAACGGTCTCCTCGCCGGCGACGACCTGGAGTGACCCGGGGCGGTCGGGCGCCAAGCGTCCCGGCCGCTCGCGCCGGTCGTGCGCGACCGGCGGCCGACGCTCGGTGTGGTTGCGCGCCCAGGGCGCGGTGGGCACAATCGTGGGCCGGTTGAAACCATCAGCCGATCCCCCTGTCCCCCGGGTCTGCACGCCCGGGTGGACGACCGGTGCGGAGGCTGTGTGGAGTTCAACGATCCCGAGCAGGTGCTCGAGTTCCGGGCTGCCTTGGAGGTGGTCGACGGCGAGCCGATGATCGTCGTGGCCGGCGAGGTCGACCTCGGTGTGGCGGACCGCCTGTGGGG
This sequence comes from Acidimicrobiales bacterium, assembly GCA_036563745.1. GTDB lineage: Bacteria > Actinomycetota > Acidimicrobiia > Acidimicrobiales > VFJN01 > DASXTK01. Next base: position 4,660 of record DATCLV010000295.1, read on the forward strand.
GTGCATCGCGTCGGTGGTCGAGACCGGCGGGCCGGTGGTCCTCGACTTCGCCGAGGTCTCGTTCATCGACTCGTCGGGTGTGAACCTCCTCACCCGGGCCTACCACCAGCTGGGCGGCCGGCCGGAGGCCGTGGTCGTGCGGCGACCGTCGCCCCAGGTGCGGCGGGTGCTGGAGATGAGCGGGGTCGACGGCTACGTGACCGTGGTGCCGGCGTCGCCGGCGGGTTGACGGCCGGGTCGGCCGGGTCGGCGGGTTGTCGGCCGGGTGGGTGGGTTGTCGGCCGGGTTGGCGGGCTTCCGGCCGGGTCGGCCGGGTCGTCTGGCGGGTGCTACAGCGGCGTCTGCTGGTGGAGGGCCATGCGCCACTCGCCGTCCTCACGGACGAACGTGCTGTTGAGCAGGGCGCGGTAGGCGAAGTCGCCCCGCTGGGCCTCGACCCGGTAGGCGACGACGGCGCTGTCGGGCGTCAGCGGCAGGACCCGCGCGTCCTCGATCTCGTAGCGGTCCCACGGGGCGCCGCCCATCGAGTCGACGACCGCCTGCCGGTCGTCGATCACCATCCCGCCGGGCAGGAGGACCAGCACCTCCCGGGCCAGCGCCTGCTCGTAGAAGGGGCCGGCGGCGCCGTCGGTCGACAGCGCCTCCCACGCGGCGCGCTCGAGGGCCAGCAGTTCGTCGTGGATGGTCATGTCCGCGCGGTACCCGGTCTCCGGGCGGCAAGACTCCGGGCATGCCGACGATGCCCGTGCGCCGGGAGCCCCCGAAGTTCCGCCTGGTGACCGTCCGCCGGAAGTCCTGGACGAGTGCCCGCCTCGTGCGGGTGACGCTCGGGGGCCCGGAGCAGGCGGGGTTCGAGGTCGCCGAGCCGGCGGCGTCGGTGCGGCTGCTGCTGCCGTCGGATGGGCCGGGCGGGGAGCTGGTGGTGCCGGCGTGGAACGGCAACGAGTTCCTGCTGCCGGACGGGCGCCGCCCCGTCATCCGGACGCTGACCCCCCTGGCCCCGGCGGGCGGCGCCGACGACGAGCTCGACGTGGAGGTCGTGGTCCACGACGGGGGCGCGGTGTCGACGTGGGCGGTCGCGGCCGAGGAGGGCGCCCCGGCGGCGGTGTCGGGTCCCGGGCGGGGCTACATGGTCGACACGGAGGCTCCGGCCTACCTGCTGGCGGGCGACGAGACGGCGCTGCCGGCGCTCGGGCAGGTGCAGGCGGCCCTGCCCGCCGGCCTTCCGGTGCAGGCGCACGTGGAGGTGGCCGACGAGGCGGCGGTGCTGCCGCGGCCGGGGATCGCCTGGCACGTGCGGTCGCCGGGCGCCGCCCCCGGCGACGCCCTGGTGGCGGCGGTGACCGAGGCCGCGGCCGGCGCGGTCGGGGGCACCCGGTACTGGGTCGCCGGCGAGGCCGCCGCCGTCCAGCGCATCCGCCGCCACCTCTTCCAGGAGCTGGACGTCCCCCGTGCCCACACGTCGATCCGCGGCTACTGGAAGCACGGCCGCACGGGCTCGCCCGAGGGATGACGCGGGCGACGCCGAGGTGACGGGGTAGGGGGTCGGCCGGCGGGAAGCAACGGGGCATGAGGTTTGCGCTGCACGTCCCGAACTTCGCCGAGCCGGACGAGCTGGTGGCGCTCGGGGTCGAGGCGGAGGGGTCGGGGTGGGACGGGGTGTTCCTGTGGGACCACGTCTTCGGCAGCCTCGCGCTCCCCGTGCCGATGGCCGACCCGTGGGTGGTGCTCGGGGCGCTGGCGGTGCGGACGTCGACCGTGCGGCTCGGCACGGCCGTGACCCCGGCGGCCCGGCGGCGGCCGCAGAAGGTGGCGCGGGAGACGGTGACCGTCGACCGGCTGTCGGGCGGCCGCATGGTGCTGGGCGTCGGGCTCGGCAACCCGCCGGAGGAGTACACGGCGTTCGGTGAGCCGGCCGACCCGGCGACCGTGGCGGCCCGGCTCGACGAGGCCCTGGAGGTGGTGACCGGCCTGTGGTCGGGCGAGCCGTTCGACCACGACGGCACCGCCTACACCGTCCACGGTGCCCGGTTCCTGCCGACGCCGGTGCAGCGGCCCCGCATCCCCGTGTGGACCGCCGCCGTCGTGCCCCACGAGGCGCCGCTCCGCCGGGCGGCCCGCTGGGACGGGGTGGTCCTGGCCGCGCTGAACGACACGGGTGGCATCGACCCGGTCACCCCGGACCGGCTGCGTGCCGCCCTGGCCGAGATCGGCGTGGTGCGGGGCTCGTTGGAGGGCTTCGCGGCCGCCGTCGTCACCGCCGGCCTGCCGCCCGCCGCCGATCTCGCCGCCTACGAGGAGCTGGGCGCCACCTGGGTGCTGGCCACCGGGTGGATGGAGCAGGTCCACGAGCTGGCGGGGGAGCGACCGCCGGGCTCCTGAGGCCGTGTCCTGAGGCCGTGACCCGGCCCAACCCCGAACCTGCCCCCGAAACGGGGTCCAGGCTCCCCGTTTCGGGGGCAGGTTCGATGGGCGGGGGCCCGGCGGGGAGCTGCCATGCTCGGGGGCATGGACGAGGCGCCGGCCCGGCTGAAGGTGATCGTGTGCGAGCCGTACTTCACCGGCTCGCACCGGTCGTGGGCCGAGGGCCTGGCCGCCCACAGCCGCCACGACGTGCGGCTCGTGACCCACGCCGGCGGCTTCTGGAAGTGGCGGATGCAGGGCTCGCCGCTCACGCTGGCCGCCGACGTCCGGCGGCTGGTCGGGGAGTGGGGGCGGCCCGACGTGCTGCTGGCGAGCGACATGGTCCACCTGCCGGCGCTGCTGGGGCTGGCCCGTGACGTGCTGGACGGCGCGAAGGTCGTCGCCTACTTCCACGAGAACCAGCTCACCTACCCGCTGCCCGAGGGCACGGCGGCCGACGAGACCTACTCGATGATCAACTGGCTCACGATGGCCGCCGCCGACCGGGTGGTGTTCAACTCGGCGTACCACCGCGACGACGTGCTGGCGGCGCTGCCCCGGCTGCTGCGGCGGTTCCCGGACCATCGGCACACCCGCTTCGTCGACGAGGTGGCGGCCCGGGTGGAGGTGCTGCCGGTGGGGATCGACGCCGAGCGGTTCACGGGCGCCGGTCCCCGCTCCCGGGACGGCGACGACGACCGGGTCGACGACGCCCGGGACGACGGTCCGCCGGTCGTCCTGTGGAACCACCGCTGGGAGTACGACAAGGACCCGGCCACGTTCTTCGACGCCCTCCGCAAGGTGGCGGCCGAGGGCGTCGACTTCCGCCTGGCCGTGGCGGGGGAGCGGTTCCAGACCGTGCCGCCCGCCTTCGAGCAGGCCCGGGCCGACTTCGCCGACCGCCTCGTGTGGTTCGGCACCGCCCCCGCCGCCGACTACCCGGCGCTGCTCCGCCGGGCCGACGTCGTGGTGTCGACGGCCCGGCACGAGTTCTTCGGCGTCGCCGTGCTGGAGGCGATCACCGCCGGCGCCCTCCCCGTGCTGCCCCGGCGCCTCAGCTACCCGGAGCTGGTCCCGTCCCCGGAGCCGTACCTGTACGACGACGACGGCGGCCCCGCCCCCACGCTCGTCGACCGCCTCCGCTGGGCCCTCACCGACGCCCCCGCCCGCTGCGCCGCCGCCGAGGCCGCCACCACCCACGCCGCCCGCTTCGCC
>DATCLV010000301.1:0-3450 GCA_036563745.1 Acidimicrobiales bacterium
GGTGAGGGTCATCGGTCGGCTCCTGCGGGGACGAGGTCGGCGGCGGACTCGGCGGACTCGGTGGGCGAGGCGGACTCGGCGGACTCGGTGGGCGAGGCGGAGTCGGCGGTGGGCGCGGCGGACTCGGCGGACGACGAGGACGACGAGGGCGAAGCGGCGGCGTCGGCACCAGCAGCGGCAGCACCGGCGGTGGCGGCCTTGCGGGCGGCGCCCCCGAACAGCGGCAGCACCTCCTCCCCCACCCGGAGGGCCTCCTCCAGGTGCGGCAGGCCGGACAGGATCAGCGCGTCGGCCCCCAGGTCGACCAGGTCGTCGAGCCGCTCGGCCACCTGCTCGTAGCTCCCGACGATCCCGACGGTCGGGTAGTCGCCCAGGTAGCTGATCCCCGCTCAGATGTTGGGGGCCACGATGAGGTCCTCGTAGCCGTTGATCGTGGTCGTCTGGTAGGCGAGCTGGCGGGCGGCGCCCACCGAGTCGCCCGTGGCCGCGGCGTTGCGGGCCCGGATGACCGCGGGGTCGACGCGGTCCCACCCGCGCCGCACCTCGTCCCACGCCTCCTCCTCGGTGGGCCGGGCGATGACGTGCGCCCGCACCGAGAACCGGGCGGTGCGTCCCAGCCGTGCGGACGTCGCCCGGACCTGGTCGAACTTGGCCCGCAGGTCGTCGGGGTGCTCCAGCCACGAGAGGTAGTGGTCGGCGTGGCGACCGACGGTCTCGATGGCGGCCGGCGACGAGCCGGAGAAGTAGATCTCCGGCACCGGCTGCCCCGCCAGGCCCGGCGGCAGCCCGCCGCCCTCCACCGAGTAGAAGGTGCCCTCGTGGTCGAACGGCCCGCCGTCCCACACGCCCCGGAACACGTCGAGGAACTCGGCGGTGCGGGCGTAGCGGTCGTCGTGGCTGGTGGTGTCGCCCCACCACCGCTGGGCGGGCCCGCCGCCCCCGCTGATGACGTTGAACACCAGCCGCCCGCCGCTCAGCCGCTGGAACGTGGCCGACATGCGGGCCGCGTGGACCGGGTGCAGGAACCCCGGCTGGAAGGCGACCATGAACCGGTAGGTGGTGGTGGCGCGGGCGGCACCGGCGGCGGCGACCCACGGGTCGTCGGTCTGCGGGAACGACGGGAGCAGCCCGCCCACGAACCCGGCGGCCTCGGTGGCCCGGGCGACCTCGATGATGTGCTCGAGGTAGCTGAGCCCGTCGGGGATGCCGTCGCGGGTCCCGGGTGTGAGGCTCCCCGGGATCGGCGGCGACCAGTCGCCGCGGCGGACGGGATGGTTGCGCCACGACGAGCGGTCGCCGCTCATCGGGATGCGCCAGTAGACGTCGAAGCTCATGCCGGGACCTCCTCCGGGACGGCGCCGGGCTGGTGGTCGAGGTGGTCGATCTGGTGGAGGACGAACTCGCCGAGGCGGTAGGCGTCGCCGACGGGGTCGGGCGCCGAGAGGACCAGCACCGAGGCGCCGGCGGCGACGAAGCGGCCCAGCTCCCGGGCCAGGTCGTCGAACGAGGCCACGACGTCGACACCCGGGGCGCCCGGGACGCCCGGGACGACCGAGGCGCCCGGGACGCCCGAGACGCCCGGAACACCCGGGACGCCCCGGCCACCGTCGCCCGGCCGGCCGCGCTCGGCGAGCCGGACGGCGTCCCGCTCGGCCTCCGCCGTGTCCTCCCGGGCCAGGACCGACAGCCGCACGCCGTACCGGACCGACCGCCCGTACCCGGCGGCGACCGACCGGTGCCGCTCGATGAGGGACGTGATCTCGTCGGGCGCGGCGTGGTCGAACAGGTGGACGTCGGCGTGGCGGGCCGACAGGTCGAGCTCGGCCGGGTCGTCGCCGTCGAGGAACACGACCGGCGCCGGCCGCCGCGGCAGGTGCGCTTGGGCGGTGCCGCCGAAGAACCCGCCGTCCTCGACCTCGAACCAGGCACCCTGGTAGGAGAACGGGGCGCCGCGCCACACGCCGGCGATCACCTCCAGCAGCTCGTCGGCCCGGGCGACCCGCTCGGCCGGCGTCGTCGCCGTGTCGCCGACGGCCCGCTGCCGGGCGTCGTCGGTGCGCAGCACGGGCTTCCACGCCAGCCGGTCGGCGAAGAACCGTTGGAAGGTCAGCGCCAGCTTGGCGGTGTACACGGCGGTGGCGAAGCCGGGCTGGACCTCGGGGACGAGCCGCAGCCGCGGCACCTCCCGGGCCAGGGCGGTGGCCAGCACGAACGACTCGTCGCCGTCGGGGTCGTAGGGCACGAGCAGGCCGGCGAACCCGGCGGCCTCGGCGGCCCGGGCGACCCGCACCTGGCGATCGATGTCGCCGAGCCGCCCGGGCCGGAGGTCGGTGACGCCGTCGGCCAGCGGGCGATGGGGCCCCTGGGGGTCGACGGCGACCGGCAGCGTCCAGTAGACGTCGACGCTCATCGCGCCCGCTCCCGCTCCCCGGCCTGCTCCACCGCCAACCGCTCCCGGGCCTCCTCGAGCGGGCCGTGGTCGGCCCACGCGGCGACGTCGACGTCGGCGGCCAGGAACCCGTGCAGGAACAGGAAGTCCTTCTGCAGGGTGAGCAGCTCCAGCCGCTCGACCGACAGGTCCGGGTGCAGCGACGTGTGGAACCCGTCGGCGTAGGCCGCGGCGACCCCACCCGGTCCGGAGCGGGTCTCCTGCTCCAGCACCCGACGCACGTCGTCGAGGTGGTCGACCGCCCAGTCGGCGGCCCGCAGCGTCTCGACCAGGAACCCGACGACCACGTCGCGGTGGTCGTCGAGCAGCTGCTGGTGGACCGTGAGCGGCCGCGGCGTGCCGTTGTTGACCCGCAACCGCCGGTCCGGGAGGGCGTCGAGGTCGACGGCGACGACCACGCCCACCTCGCGGGCCTCCTCGGCCGACGCCGCCCCCTTCACGTACACGGCATCGACCTCGCCGGCGGCCAGGCGGTCGAGCCCGAACAGCGAGAAGCCCTCCGACCGCCGGACCGCACCGGAGCCCGCCCCCGAGACCGAACCGGAGCCCGTGCCGGCCGCCACGTCGTCGGTCCGGATCGTCGGCACCTCGACGAAGCGGACGTCCGCCAGCGTCAGGCCGGCGAGGCCCAGCGCCTGCTGGTAGCCGTGCAACGACATGGCCCGGGGGAAGCTGGCGGCCCGGGTCGGCGCCCAGGCGGGCAGGGCCAGCCGCTTCCCGGCCAGCTGCTCGGGGCCGGTGATGCCGGAGTCCTCCCGGACCAGGATCTTCTGCCACTCGTCGATCCAGGTGAGGCCGATCAACCGGGTGGGCGCCCCCTCGGCCCGGGCGGCGAGGGCGGGCACGTTGCCGCCCTCCCGGACCAGGCCGGGCAGCCGGTGGTCGAGGTGGTGACGGCGCAGCTCGGGCGGGCCGTCCTGGAGGATGCCCACGTCGAGGCCGTGGGCGCCCAGCGCCGTGGTGAGCCAGCCGAGGTGGTAGGCGAGGCCGCTGGCGGTGGG
>DATCLV010000314.1:0-19324 GCA_036563745.1 Acidimicrobiales bacterium
CGACCGCGGACAGTGGTCACCATGGACCGGCAACCCCCTGCCGGCGGAGACAGGAGCGAAGATGCACCGGACGATCCCCCGGCGCCTGGCCGCGCTCGGCCTGGCGGCGACCGTGGTCGTGGGCCTGGTGGCCTGCGGCGACGACGATGACGAGAACGCGGCGGCCGACGACACCCCGACGGGGGTCGAGCCCCTCGACACCGACGCCGCGACCGACGACGACGGCAGCGGCGGGGACGGCGACGGTGTGGCCGCCGAGGCCTGCGACGCCTACGTGGACCTCTCGGCCGCCCTGGTCGGCGACCCGACCCGGCTCACCCCGGCGGCCGACGCCCTGGCGACGAACCTGCCCGACGACCTGGCCGCCGCCGGCGCCACCCTCCTGACGTCGATCGGCGAGGGCCCCGAGGGCGTCGGCGGGCCCGACTTCGCCGGCGCCTACACCGAGATCGGCGGCGCCCTCTACGACCGCTGCGAGGCCGACGAGAAGCTCGACGTGACCGGCGTCGACTACGGCTTCGAGGGCCTGCCCGACGAGATCGCCGCGGGCCGGGTGGCGCTCCGCTTCACCAACGGCACCGCCGGCACCGAGCCCCACGAGCTGGTGCTGTTCCGGCGCAACGAGGGCACCACCGAGCGCGTCGACGAGCTGCTGGCCCTCCCCCCGGAGGAGGCCATGGAGAAGATGACCATGGCCGGCGTGGTGTGGGTCGACGAGCCCGGCGCCACGTCGACGCTCCTCGCCGACCTGGCGCCCGGCGACTACGTCGCCATCTGCATGATCCCGGTCGGCGGCGGCGAGGAGGGCGACCCCCACGCCCTCCACGGGATGGTCGCGGAGCTGACCGCCGCCTGAGCGGGTCGGGGACCCCGGACCCCCCGGATCCCCGACCCCGGACCCCCTGGTCCTCCCCCTGCCCGGGTCGGCCGCTCTCGGCGGAGGCGACCGACCCGGGCCGCCCCCTCTCCTCCCTCACCCCCTCGCCCTTCCCACCCCGAACGGAGCAGACCGTGACCGCAACGATCGCCTCCCCGCCCCGGCGCGCCTGGGCAACCAGCGGCGTCCTGGCCGGCGTGGCCGGCGCCGCCGTCTTCGTGGCCTCCACCGGCCTCGCCGCGAGCGAGGACGCCCTGGCCGACAACGCCGTCCTGCTCGACGAGCTCCAGGGCACGGCCGCCTGGGCCTGGGCCTTCCAGGTCGCCACCTCGGTGGCCGCGCTGTGCCTCACCGTGTTCGGCGTCGGCCTCCGCCGCCGCCTCGACGAGCAGGAGCCGGTGGGCAGCCTGGCGGCGAACCTCGCCATGGTCGGCCTGCTGCTGGCGGCCGGCCTGTCGCTGGTCGGCGGCGGCATCAGCACCCAGCTGTTCTGGTGGCTCCAGGCCGACGCCGGCGACGTCGACCCCGACACCGTGGCCGCCGACCTCGAGATCTACGCCACGCTCGGCTGGGTGTGGGCCGGCGTGGGCCTGGCCGCCGGCGTCGTCGCCTGGGCCGGCCTCACCCACGAGTCGGTGGGCCGCAGGCTGGCCTGGTTCAGCGCCGTGGTCGCCGGCCTCATCGCCCTCACCCAGCTGCTGCCGGTCCAGTACATGGCGATCGTGCCGGGAGCGCTGTGGTGCCTGGTGGCCGGGGTCGCGTTCGCCCGGGGCGCGTGACGGGAGCGACGCCCCGATGCCCGCCCCCGGCGGCGACCACGGTTCGCAGCGGCGACCACGCTGTGTGAGGCTTCTCCGGTGCCCGTGACCCGAGACGCCCACCCCGCGGCCGCCGTCGCCGTGCTGGCCGTCAGCCTGGTCACGGCGCTCGCGTCCCTGGTCCTGTTCGTCGTCAACGAGCCGGAGTGGACGACCGAGCAGTGGTACTTCGCCGTCGACCTCACCAACGCCGTCGTCTACGGCGTGGTCGCCTGGCTGATGCTCGACCGGGTGCGCCACCCGGTGGCGTGGGTGATGGCGATCACCGGGCTGGGCGGCGGGCTGGCCGCCCTCGGCTTCGAGTGGAGCAAGTACGCGGTCGCCCACCCCGACGGCGCGCAGCTCCGCCTGCTGGTGACCGCCCAGCAGTGGGCGTGGATCCCCGGCTTCGTGACGCTGAAGGCGGTGGTCCCGTGGCTCGTGCGGTCCGGCCCGCTCGGCCGGGCCGCCCGGGCGTGGGTCGCGGTCGGCGTGGTCACCACCGCCGGGCTGCTGGCGGTCCGGCTGGTCGACCCCTGGATCCCCTGGTCCGACGACCGGATGGTGTGGGCGGTGCGGCTGGTGGTCGCCCTCGGCTACGCCGCCGCCGTCGACGTGACGCGGCGCTGGCTGGCCTGGAAGCGGCGGGTGACCGCCACGGCCACCGCCACCCGGGGCTCCACCGAGGACGGGCGGGGCCTCGGGTGGCTGGCGCTCGGCCTCGTGCTCATGACGACGGCGTTCCTGCCGCTCGCCCTCCCCGCCGACCAGGCCGCCCGCCTGCCGGTGTGGTTCTCGCCGGCGCTCAGCCTGCTGTCCGAGCCGATCTTCCCGGCCGCCGTGCTGGTGGTCGTGCTGGGCCAGCGGCTCTGGGGCATCGATCTGGCGGTCCGCCGCACGGTGCTGTGGGGCCTCCTGACCGGCGGCGTCGTCGTGTCGTACCTGGTGGCGGTGGCCGCGCTGACCCCGCTGTTCGACCGCGCCGGCCCCGCCCAGATGCTGGCGACCGCGCTGGTCGTGCTGGGCGTCCAACCCGGCCGCGTGTGGCTGCAGCGGCGGGTCGACCGGCTCGTGCACGGCGACGGCACCAGCCCGCTGCGGGCGTTCCGCCGGGTCAGCGTGCACCTCGGCGCCGGCGGCACCGAGCACGACGTGCTGGCCCGCGTGGCCGGCGCCCTGGCCGCCTCGCTGCGGCTGGGCTCGGTCGCGATCTGGGCGCCGGACCCCGCCGACGGCCGGGCGCGGCTCGTCGCCCGGGTGGGCGACCCCGTCGGCGAGGAGGTCGAGGTCGAGCTGGGCGACCGCCGGGGTGACGTCGGCCGCCTGGTGGTCACCGCCCGGCCCGGCGAGCGCCTCGACGGGCGGTCCCGGTCGTCGCTCGACGAGATCGCCCCGCTGGTCACCGCCACCCTGCAGCTGGCCCACACCCGCCGCGCCCTGCTGGCGTCGCGGCGGCGGGTCGTCGACGCCCGCGACGAGGAGCGCCGGGTGCTGCGCCGCGAGCTGCACGACGGCCTCGGCCCGGCCCTGGCGGGCGTGGGCCTGGGACTCCGGGCGGTCCGCAACCGGCTGGCGGCGTCGGCGCCCGACGCGGGCGACGCGGGCGACGTGGTGCCGCTGCTCGACGAGCTGACCGCCGAGCTCGAGCGTCGGGTGGACGAGGTGCGCGGCCTCGCCCGCGGCCTGCTCCCGCCGGCGCTCGGCGGGGCCGGGCTCGCCGAGGCGCTGGCCGAGCTGGCCGGGCGCTACGCCGTCACCGGCCTCGACGTCGAGGTGGCGGTGGAGGGCGGGCCGCTGCCGGAGACGGCGGCGCCCGCCACCAACGCCGTCTACGCGATCGTCGCCGAGGCGGTCCGCAACGTGCACCGCCACGCCGGCGCCCGCCGCTGCCGCGTCGAGCTGCGCGTCGACGGCGACCTGCACGTGACCGTGGCCGACGACGGCTCCGGCATCGACGCCGACGCCACCCCCGGGGTGGGCGTCACGTCGATGCGGGAGCGGGCCGAGGGCCTGGGCGGCACGTTCCGCCTGGAGTCCCGGCCGTTCGGCGGCACCCGGGTGGAGGTCACGATCCCGTCGCCGGCGCTCGCCGAGGAGCTGGCGTCGTGACCGGGGCGGGCGAGCCGCAGGCGCCGGCGGAGGCCCCGGCGCCGGGCGAGCCGGACGGGACGGGCGGGGCGGCCCCGGTCCGGGTCGTGGTGGTCGACGACCACCCCGTGTTCCGCCTGGGCATGGGCGCGCTGCTCGCCACCCTCGACGGCATCGAGGTGGTCGGCGAGGCGGCGTCGGCGGCCGAGGCCGTGGCGGTCACCACCGCCGAGCGCCCCGACGTGGTCCTCATGGACCTCCACCTCGGCGAGTCGACCGGCATCGAGGCCACCCGGGAGATCGTCCGCCAGGTGCCCGGGGCCGGCGTCCTGGTGGTGACGATGTTGGACGACGACGACTCGGTGTTCGCGTCGATGCGGGCCGGCGCCCGCGGCTACCTGCTGAAAGGTGCCGCCCCCGCGGAGATCGAGCGGGCCGTGCGGGCGGTCGCCAACGGCGAGGTGATCCTCGGCGCGGCCATCGCCGGGCAGGCGGTGGCGTTCCTGGCGGGCGCCCGCACCGCGGGGCCCACGCCGTTCCCCGACCTCACCGACCGGGAGCGGGAGGTGCTCGACCTCGTGGCCCGGGGCCTCGACAACGCCTCGATCGCCCGCCGGCTCGCGCTCAGCCCCAAGACCGTGCGCAACCACCTGTCGAACATCCTCACGAAGCTGCAGGTGGCCGACCGCGCCCAGGCGATCGTGCGGGCGCGGGAGTCGGGCCTCGGCACGACCGACCCGGGTTGACGGTCGGCATCGGTGCGCCCGGGCGCGGGCGCCTCGTGGGCGGGGCAGGCGGGCGTCAGCCGCCGGCGCAGGCCTCGCCCGCGGCCTGCATCTGCGCCATCAGCTCCTCCTGGCCCTCACCCGCCTGGTCGCCGTCGGCGAGCCCGGTGACCAGGAGCGCCTCCCAGATCTCCTGCGGGATCTCGTTGCCGAGGCACTCGGCCAGCTCCGGGCCGACCGACGGGTCCGACGACAGCTCGGCGACCATCGCCGCCCGCACGTCGAGGCACTCGCCCATGGCCGGGCCCAGCTCGGCCCGCTGCTCCTCGGTGAGCACCACGCCGAAGTCGCGCAGCGACCCGTCCGGGTCGTCCTCGGCCTTGTCGAGGACGTCGTTCTCGTTGAGGGTGTCGAGCCCCACGATGTCGACCATCTCGCCGGTGACGCAGCGGGCCTCCTCCTCGGTGAAGGGGTCACCCGGCTCGACGCCCGACAGCGCGTCGACGTAGTCCTGCTTCGACGCCCCGTCGTCGCCGCCACCGCACGCCGCGGCGGCCAGCCCGAGCGCCACCAGGCACCCGCCCTTGCTCAGCATCGACCTCATCGTCCGCACAGCTCCGCCCTGTCCTTCCGTTCCTGGCGCCACCGGGTTGGGGCGCCGAAGTCGTGCACGCTACTGGCCGGAGCTGCCACGCTGAGAAACCGGCCAGGACCCGAGTGGGCCCCGGAAACGCTACGACGTGGCGGCCAAGGCGTTGAGTCGCCCCCGGAGGGCATCGAGGTCGGCGGGCAGGACCTCGTAGCGCTCGGGCCGCGCCAACAGGTCGGCCAGGTGGTCGGGCAGCGGGGGCCGCACCCCGGTGGCCTGCTCGACCGCGTCGGGGAACTTCGCCGGGTGCGCGGTCGCCATGGCGACGACCGGCCGGTCGCCCCCGACGGCGCCGACGGCCCGGGCGGCGGCGATCCCCACCGCCGTGTGCGGGTCGGCCAGGTAGCCCGTGCGGCGGTGCAGGTCGCGCAGCTCGGCGAGGGTGGCGTCGTCGTCGACGGCCGCGGCCGCGAACACCGGGTCGACCGGCACCTCCACCGCCCCCAGCTGCCGGAACCGGGTCATCCACTCGGCGGTGGCGGCCCCGTCGCGCCCGGACAGCTCGAACAGCAGGCGCTCGTGGTTGGACGACACCTGGATGTCCATGCTGGGGCTCAGCGTGGGCTCGACGGCCTCGGCCACCAGCGACCCGGTCGCCACCCAGCGGGCCAGGATGTCGTTGCGGTTCGACCCCACCACCAGCTGCCCGATCGGGGCCCCGCCCCGGCGGGCGATCCAGCCGGCGAGGATGTTGCCGAAGTTGCCGCTCGGCACCGACACCGCCAGCTCCTGCCCGCGCAGCGCCGCCGCGGCGGCCACGTAGTAGGGGATCTGGGCGGCGATGCGGGCCCAGTTGATCGAGTTCATGGCCGACAGCCGCAGCCGCTCGCGCAGCGGGGCGTCGGCGAAGACCGCCTTCACCAGGTCCTGGCAGTCGTCGAAGGTGCCCTCGATCGCGATGTTCAGCACGTTGGGGGCGTCGACCGTGGTCATCTGCCGGCGCTGGACCTCCGACACGCGGCCCGCCGGGTGCAGCACCACGATGTCGAGCCGGTCGCGCCCGGCGCAGCCGGCGATGGCCGCCGAGCCGGTGTCGCCCGAGGTGGCGACCAGGATCGTGGCCCGCTCGCCGCGGCGGGTCAGCTCGGCGTCGAACAGGCGGCCCACCAGCTGGAGGGCGATGTCCTTGAACGCCAGCGTCGGGCCGTGGAACAGCTCCATCACGTGCAGGCCCGGCTCGACCTCGACCAGCGGCACCACGTCGGGGTGGGCGAAGCCGGCGTAGGCCTCGGCCACCATCGCGTCGAGGTCGGCGCGGGCGACGGCCCCCTCGACGTAGGGCCACACCACGTCGGCCGCCAGCTCCGCGTACGGCCGGGGCGTCGACCAGCCCGCGGGCAGCGGCGGCCACGTCTCGGGCACGTACAGGCCCCCGTCGACGGCCGGGCCCGACAGCAGCACGTCGGCGAAGTCGAGCTGGGGGGCCTGGCCCCGGGTGGACACGTACTTCATGGCCGCGACCTCTCTCCCGGCGGTCCGTGCGTCAGTCGTCGCCGATCACCCGCAGCACCGAGGTGATGCGGTCGACGGCGTCGAGGTGGTGCAGGTCGCGCAGGGTCGCCTGCACGGCGGCCTCGCGGGCCCGATGGGTGATGAACACCAGCCGGGCCTCGCCGCCCAGGCCCTCCTGCTCCATCGACCGGATCGACACCCCGTGCTCGCCGAACACACCGGCCACCGCGGCCAGCACGCCCGGCCGGTCGGCCACGTCGAGGTTGAGGTAGTAGGCGCTCTCGACCTCGTCGATCGGGCTGATGTCCGCCTTGGCCAGGGCGCCGATGCTGGCGTGGCTGCCCTTGTGGCGGTTGGCGGCCGCGTCGACCAGGTCGCCCAGCACGGCGCTGGCCGTGGGGAACCCGCCGGCGCCCCGCCCGTAGAACATCAGCTCGCCGACGGCGTCGCCCTCCACGAACACGGCGTTGAAGGAGTCGCGCACCGCGGCGAGGGGGTGGTCGGTCGGGACCATCGCCGGGTGGACCCGCACGCCCAGGGCACCCGATGCCGTGCGCTCGGCCACCGCGAGCAGCTTGAGGACGTAGCCCATCTTGGCGGCGTAGGCCACGTCGGCCGGCGTGATGCCGGAGATGCCCTCGTGGTAGACGTCGCCCGCCACCACCCGGCACCCGAAGGCGATCGAGGCGAGGATCGCGGCCTTGGCGGCGGCGTCGAAGCCCTCCACGTCGGCGGTGGGGTCGCGCTCGGCGTAGCCCAGGCTCTGCGCCTCGGTGAGGGCGTCGCCGTAGGCCACGCCCTCCTCGGTCATGCGGGTCAGGATGTAGTTGGTGGTGCCGTTGACGATGCCCATCACCCGGCGCACCTCCTCGCCGGCGAGGGACTCGCGCAGCGGCCGGATGACCGGGATGCCACCGCCCACGGCGGCCTCGAACAGCAGGTCGACGCCGGCCTCCTCGGCGGCGGCGAACAGCTCGGTGCCCACGTTGGCCACCAGCTCCTTGTTGGCCGTGACCACGGGCTTGCCGGCCTTCAGCGCGGCGAGGATCAGCTCGCGGGCGGGCTCGATGCCACCGATCACCTCCACCACCACGTCGATGTTCGGGTCGACGACGAGGCCGGCGGCGTCGTGGGTGAGGACCTCGGGCGGCAGGGCGACGCCGCGCTCCTTCGTGGTGCTGCGGACGGCGACCTTGGCGACCTCGAGGTGGAGGCCGGTGCGGGCGGCGATGGCGCCGGCCCGGCGCCGCACCAGGTCGACCAGGGGGGCGCCGACGTTGCCACAGCCGAGCAGGCCGATGCGGACGGGTGCGGGGGTCACGGCGCGCCATGCTACGGGCCGGGCACCCACGCGCCGCGCGACGTTTCGCGCTCCCGGCTGGCGGGCCGGCCTCGGACCCGGGCACCGGCACGGCGTCGGCGCCCGGCGGACCGGGGCGAACCGGGGTGACCCGGGGCGAACCCGCCGTACCGGACCGGGGCGAGCAGCGACTACGGTACGTGTGCCCCACCGGCCGATGGTTGGAGGGGTCGCCAACCCGGTGGCAGACTTGGCGGCGCAGCTGGGCGGCGGAGAGCGTTGCGACCAGGACCCGTCGTGGCGCGCGACAGGAGTTCCCGACAACCACCAGGCGGAGGGCGGCGATGACCTCGATCTCGGGCACCACCGAGACGGCCACAACCCAGACCGGCACGAACGGCGACACGCCCACGGCCGGCACCGACGAGATCGCCAAGCAGGTGCGGGCGTTCCTCGTCGACACGTTCCTGCTGGGCGACGACGACGGCTTCGCCGACGACGAGTCGCTGCTCGACAGCGGCATCGTCGACTCGACCGGCGTGATGGAGGTCGTCGCGTTCCTCGAGGAGACCTTCGGCATCGAGATCGACGACGACGAGCTCATCGCCGACAACCTCGACTCCGTCCGGCGGCTGGCGGCGTTCGTCGCCCGCAAGGCGCCGTAGGCGCGCCACGACGCCCACCTCTCGGCGGAGACAGACGGTGAGGACGCTCGTTCACGACTACCTGGCCACCGCGGCCCGCGAGGCGGGCGACCGGGTGGCGCTGCGCGACGGCGACACCACGCTCACGTTCGCCGACGTCGACGCGGCCAGCGACAGCCTGGCCGCCACCCTCCAGCACTGCGGCGTCGAGCGGGGCGACCGCGTGGCGATCTTCGCCGAGAACTCGGCGGAGCTCGTGGTCGCCGTGTGGGGCGCGCTGAAGGCCGGCGGCGTGTTCGTGGTGATCAACCCGACCACCAAGGCCGACAAGCTGACGTACCTGCTCACCGACTGCGGGGCGAAGGCGCTGGTCGCCGAGGCCCGGCGGGCGCGCGTGCTGGCGCCGGCCGTGCGGGCGGCGCCGACGGTCCGCGCCGCGGTGTGGATCGGCGACGCCCCGCCGCCCGACGTCGACGGCCGCGACGGCGGCCCGCTCCAGCACGTCCGCTACGAGGACGCCGTGCGGAACCCGGCGCTGCCGAGCGACCCCGGCCTCCTCGACGTCGACCTGGCGGGCCTCGTCTACACGTCGGGCTCGACCGGCCGACCCAAGGGCGTGATGCTCACGCACCGCAACGTCGCCCACAACGCCTGGTCGATCTCCACCTACCTGGGCCTGC
This sequence comes from Acidimicrobiales bacterium, assembly GCA_036563745.1. Classification (GTDB taxonomy): domain Bacteria; phylum Actinomycetota; class Acidimicrobiia; order Acidimicrobiales; family VFJN01; genus DASXTK01. The sequence continues at coordinate 9,213 of DATCLV010000314.1, forward strand.
GCGACGACGACCTGATCGCCTGCTTCCTGCCGCTGTCGTTCGACTACGGCCTGTTCCAGGTGTTCATGGGCGCCCGCGTGGGCTGCGGCCTGCTGCTGGAGCGCTCGTTCGCCTACCCCCGCGACGTCCTGGGCCGCCTGGCCGACGCCCGGGCCACGGTGCTGCCCGGCGTCCCCACGGTGTTCGCCGGCCTGCTGGCGCTGGCGCCGTTCGACGGCATCGACGTGTCGAGCATCCGGATGCTCACCAACACGGCGGCCACGCTCCCGCCGAGCCACATCGAGCGGCTCCGGGAGGCGTTCCCGCAGGCCACCATCTTCTCGATGTACGGGCTCACCGAGTGCACCCGGGTGTCGTACGTGCCGCCCGAACGTCTCGCCGAGAAGCCCACCTCGGTCGGCCTGCCCATGCCCAACACCGAGGCCTACGTGGTCGACGAGGAGGGCCGCCGGGTCGGCCCCCACGTGGTCGGCGAGCTGGTCGTGCGGGGCGCGTCGGTCATGCGGGGCTACTGGGGCAAGCCCGAGGAGACCGCCGCGTGCCTGCGGCCCGGGGAGATCGAGGGCGAGCTGGTCCTCCACACGGGCGACCGGTTCTGGGCCGACGAGGAGGGCTACCTCTACTTCGTCGGTCGCGAGGACGACGTGTTCAAGTGCCGGGGCGAGAAGATCGCCCCCAAGGAGATCGAGCAGGTCCTCTACGAGCTGCCCGACGTGGCCGAGGCCGCGGTGGTCGGCGTCCCCCACGAGCTCGACGGCATGGCGGTGAAGGCGGTCGTCGTCCCCGCCCCCGGCCGGGAGCTCACCGAGGCGCAGGTCCGCAACCACTGCCGGGCCCGGCTCGAGAGCCACATGGTCCCCCGCTTCGTCGAGGTCCGCGACGGGCTGCCCAAGACCGACACGGGCAAGATCCGCCGCGCCAGCCTCGCCGCCCTGGTGGGCATCGCCGCCCTCCCCGAGCTGGCCCAGCGGGTGGGCTTCGTCGAGCTGTCGGAGCTGGCCCTGGTGGCCGGGGCGGTCTGAGCGATGTGCGGTATCACGGGCGTCCTGCACGGACCGGGCCGGGCGCCGGTCGAGCTCGACGAGCTCCGGTCGATGGTGGCGATGCTCCAGCACCGTGGCCCCGACGGCTACGGCTACTACCGCGACCACCGGGTCGGCCTCGGCCACGCCCGGCTGAGCATCATCGACCTCGCCACCGGCGACCAGCCCCTCAGCAACGAGGACGGCACCGTCTGGCTCGCGTTCAACGGCGAGATCTTCAACTACGTCGAGCTGCGCCGGGAACTCGCCGACCGCGGCCACCGGTTCGCCACCCAGGGCGACTCCGAGGTGCTGGTCCACGGCTACGAGGAGTGGGGCGAGGGCCTGTGGCCCCGGCTCAACGGCCAGTTCGCGGTCGCCCTGTGGGACACCGTGCGCCGGCGGCTGTGGCTGGCCCGGGACCGCGTCGGCATCCTGCCCCTCCACTACACGCTCACCGGCGACCGGCTCCTGTTCGCCTCCGAGGCCAAGGCGCTGTTCGCCGCCGAGGGCTGCGACCCCGTGTTCGACCCGGTCGGGCTCGGCCAGGTGTTCACCCGCTGGTCGGCCGCCGCGCCCCGCACGGTGTTCGCGGGGGTCACGTCGGTCCGGCCCGGCACCGCCGTGTGCGTCGACGAGGACCTGCGCTGCACCGAGCACCGCTGGTGGGAGCCCGACTTCGCCGTCGACCCCGCGCTCGCCGACCTGCCCCTCGACGTCGCCGCCGACCAGCTCGGCGAGCGGCTGGAGGAGGCGGTCCGCCTGCGGCTGCGGGCCGACGTGCCGGTCGGCGCCTACCTGAGCGGCGGGCTCGACTCGTCGGTGATCGCGTCGCTGGTCGACCAGGGCGACGCCCCGCTGGAGACGTTCGCGGTCCGCTTCGCCGACCCGGCCTTCGACGAGACCGCCGAGCAGCGGCGCATGGCCGACCTGCTCGGGACCGACCACCACGAGATCGTGTGCGGGCCCGAGGAGATCGCGTCCGCCCTGCTCGACGTGGTGTGGCACTGCGAGGCCCCGCAGCTGCGCACCGGCCCGGTGCCGCTCTACCTGCTGTCGGGCCTGGTCCGCGACACGGGGATGAAGGTGGTCCTCACCGGCGAGGGCGCCGACGAGCTGCTGTCGGGCTACTCGGTGTTCAAGGAGGACGCCCTGCGGCGCTTCTGGGCGCGCGACCCCGACTCCCGGATGCGGACCGCGCTGGCCGGCCGCCTCCACCCCGAGATCGCCGGCGCCGAGGGCACCCGCGGCACCGAGATGTGGGCCCGGTTCTTCGGGCGCGACCTCCAGGCCGTCGACCACCCCTTCTACTCGCACCTGGTCCGGTGGCAGAACACGGCGTGGGCCCAGCGGCTGCTGGCCCCCGAGTGGCGGACCCCCGCCCCGGCGGCCACCGGCCCGGGCCCCGACGGCGGCGGCCTCGACCCGGCCACCGCCGAGCTGCTGGCGGAGATGCCGGCGGCGTTCCAGGGTTGGACCCCGCTCGCCCGGGCCCAGTGGATCGAGATCGCCACGTTCATGTCGTCCTACCTGCTCTCCTACCAGGGCGACCGGGTGGCGATGGCGCACGGCGTCGAGGTGCGCTACCCGTTCCTCGACCCCGAGGTGATCGCCTGGTCGGCCCGGCTGCCGAGCCGGCTGAAGATGCCGGGCCTGCGCGACAAGGTGGCGCTGCGGCGCCTGGCGTCGCGCACGCTGCCCGAGGCGATCTGGAACCGGCCCAAGCAGCCGTACCGGGCCCCGATGGCCTCGGCGCTGTTCGGGCCCGGCGCCCCCGACTACGTGCGGGAGCTGCTGGGCGAGGCCGCGGTCGAGCGGTTCGGGCTGCTCGACCCGAAAGCGACGCGGGTGCTCACTGCCAGGGCGTTCGACCGTCGGGGTCAGATGGCAGGCGAACGAGAGGAGATGGCGCTCGTGGGCGCGTTGACGTTGCAGGGCCTGGCGCAGGCCTTTCTGGTGGACCTCCCGGCGCGGGCGGCGTCGGCCCGGCACCGGCTCGACGCGGTCGAGCCCACCGTCCGGGTCGACCGCGTCGGCGCGACCGTGGCCGGAGGTGCGTCGTGAGCGTGCCGTTCGACCGCCACGTCCTCGACCTCACCGACGAGCAGCTCGACGAGCTGGCCGCGAGCATCGAGAAGGCCATCACCCGGCTGGTCGGCCGGGAGCTGAAGCGCCGCGGCGTCGCCCTCGGCGTCAGCGGCGGCATCGACTCCGCCGTGTGCGCCGCCCTCGCCACCCGGGCCCTCGGCCCCGACCGGGTCGTGGCCCTGCTCATGCCCGAGGCCGACAGCGACCCCGACTCGACGGCCCGCGGCCGCGAGCTGTGCGACCAGCTCGGCCTCAAGTACGAGCTGGAGGACATCGCCCCCACGCTGGAGGCCGCCGGCTGCTACCGGCGCCGCGACGCCGCCATCCGCCGCGTGTTCCCCGAGTACGGGCCGGGCTGGCGCCAGAAGATCACCCTGGCCGAGGGCCTGCTCGACACCGACCGGGTCAGCTACTTCAACCTCACGGTGGCCTCGCCCGACGGCGAGCTGCAGACCAAGCGGATGCCCACCGACGTGTACCTCGAGGTGGTCGCGGCCACCAACATGAAGCAGCGCACCCGCAAGCTGATCGAGTACTACCACGCCGAGGCCCGCAACTTCGCGGTGCTCGGCACCCCCAACCGGCTGGAGTACGAGCTCGGGTTCTTCGTCCGGGGCGGCGACGGCCTGGCCGACCTGAAGCCGATCGCCCACATCTACAAGACCCAGGTGTACGCGCTGGCCCGGCACCTCGGCCTGCCCCGGTCGATCCAGTCGCAGATGCCGAGCACCGACACCTACTCGCTGCCCCAGAGCCAGGAGGAGTTCTACTTCGCGCTCCCCTACCACGAGATGGACCTGCTGCTGTGGGCGTGGCACGCCGACGTGCCGGCCGCGGCGGCCGGGGAGGTCATGGGGCTGGGCGCCGAGCAGGTCGAGCGGGTGTACCGCGACATCGTGGCCAAGCGCCGGATGGCGGAGCGCCTGTCCCGCGACGCCGAGACCGTGGTGAAGATCCCTCTCGACGCGGGGAAGGCGGCCGCCACCGGGACGTGACGCGCCCTGTCGGCGGACCGCAGAGGAGACGACGCCAGCGATGACCACCCGCACCATGACGGTCCCGGCCCGGTTCAAGGCGGGGATCGAGCCCTTCGACCCGGCGCGCGACGCCGCCGACCTGGCCGCCTTCCAGCGCGCCACGTTCGGGGAGGACGGCCGCCAGCTCGACCCCGCCCGGTCGAGGTGGCTGTTCGAGGACAACCCGCACCGGATCGGTGACAGCACCGGCGTCTGGATCTGCCGGCGCAAGGGCGAGATCGTCGGCCAGCAGGCCGAGATCGCCTTCCGTCTCGCCGTCGAGGGCCGGGAGATCGAGGCCGCGTGGGCCATCGACCTGATGGTGAAGCCCGAGTGGCGGATCCGGGGCGTGGGCCCGGGGCTCATGGCCACCCACTCGGAGCAGCGCACCTGCGTGGCGGGGCTCACCCAGAACGAGGACGCCGTCAACATCTACCGCCGCGCCGGCTGGGCCGAGGTCGGCACGGTGCCCGTGTACATGCGGCCGCTCGACCCCGTCGAGCTGGCGCGCCGGGCCCCGTTCGCCGCCCGCCTCCGGCCGGTGGCGCCGGTGCTCAAGGCCGGGCTGCGGGCCCTCGACGCGGTGCAGTCGGGCCTGGCCCGGGTGGCGAGGCTGCGGCTGGAGCCGATCGACCGGTTCGACGAGCGGGTCGACGAGGCGTGGGCCGCCGCGTCGCCCGACTACCCGGTGCTGGCCACGCGCGACTTCACGTCGGTGCGCTGGGCGTTCGACCAGCGGCCCGAGGCCCCCGAGCTCCACCGCTTCTACCTGGTGCGCGGGTCGAAGGTGCTCGGCTACGTCGTCCTCCGCCGAGGCGACCACTGGGAGGGGTTCTCGATGACCGTCATCGACTTCCTCGCCCCGGCCAGGTGGGTGGCGCCCCTGCTGACGCTGGCCGCGCACTGGGCACGGCGGCAGGGCGCGTTCGTGCTGATGTGCCGGGCGATGTGCACGCCGGCCGACCGGGCGCTGCGGGTCGCCGGGTTCCTGCCCCGGGGGCTGTCGGCGGCGCTGCCGCTGCGGATGTTCGTGCACTGCACGGTGCCCGACGAGCAGGTGCGGGCCGCGGTCGGACGGCCCGACGGCTGGTTCCTCACCGCCGCGGACGCGGACCTGTCGTAGCGGGCGGCGCCGGGCCGCACCGGTCGCCGTCGCTCGGTGCGGGCGCTCGGGGCCCGTCCCGGCGTCAGCCCACCGGGGCGTCAGCCGACGTCGGCATCAGCCCACGTCGGCGTCAGCCCACGTCGGCGTCAACCCACGTCGGCGTCAACCCACGTCGGTGGCGAGCAGGTCGTCGTGCGTCTCGCGGCGCACGACCAGACGGGCCGCGCCGTCACGCACGAACACGACCGCCGGGCGGGTGACCTTGTTGTAGTTGGAGCCCATCGAGTGCCCGTAGGCGCCGGTCACCGGCGTCGCCACGAGGTCGCCCACCCGCAGGTCGGCCGGCACCTTGGCGTCGCGCACCAGCACGTCGCCCGACTCGCAGTGCTTGCCGACCAGCGTGACCGTGCGGGGCCGGTCGGCGTCGACCGCCCGGGGCAGGAACGCCTCGTAGCCGCTGCCATAGAGCACCGGGCGCGGGTTGTCGCTCATGCCGCCGTCGACCGACACGTAGGTGCGCACGCCGGGCACCTCCTTGATCGTGCCCACCGTGTAGAGCGTGATCGCGGCCTGGGCGGCGATGGCGCGGCCCGGCTCGGCCGTGATCCGGGCGGTGATGCCGGCGTCGCGGCAGGCGTCGAGGATCGTGCGGCCCCACTGGCCGATGGTCGCCGCCTCCTCGCCCTCGACGTAGGCGACACCGAGGCCGCCGCCGATCGACAGCTCCGGCAGGCCGAGGTCGTTCACCCAGGGGGCGATCACGTCGATGGCCTGGTGGAAGAAGTCGACGACGAAGACCTGGCTCCCGATGTGCACGTGCACGCCCACCAGGTCGACCGCCGGGGAGCCGGCGGCCCGGTCGACCGCCTTGCCGAGGTCGCCCGAGGCGACGCCGAAGCCGAACTTGGAGTCGAGCTGACCGGTCCGCACGAACTCGTGGGTGTGGGCCTCGACACCCGGGGTGGCCCGGACCAGCACCTGCGGCACGATCCCGTCCTCCAGGTGGAGGCGGTCGAGCCGGTCGAGCTCGTCGAAGCTGTCGACCACGATGCGACCGACCCCCGCGGCCCGGGCGGCCCGCAGCTCCTCGGTGCTCTTGTTGTTGCCGTGCAGCACCAGGCGGTCGGCGGGGACCCCGGCGCTCAGCGCCACGTGCAGCTCGCCGCCGGTGGCCACGTCGAGGTGCATGCCCTCCTCGTGGGCCAGGCGGGCCATGGCCCGGCACAGGAACGCCTTCGTGGCGTAGGCCACCCCGTCGCCGAACACCTCGACCGCCTCGCGGCACCGGTCGCGGAGGTGCTGCTCGTCGTAGACGAACAGCGGGGTGCCGAACTCGGCGGCGAGGTCGGCCACGTCGCACCCGGCGACGCGCAGCGACCCGTCGGCCGCGACCTCGGCGTTGTCGGGCAGGAGGTGGCGGGGCAGCACGGACATCGCGCCCAGAGTAGTGAGGGCCCGGCCGCGCCCCTCACCCCGTTGCAAATTGCGTCCCGAAAGCCGATATATGCGGTTGGATCAACGCAATTTGGGACGGGGTGCGCCCGCCGGTCACTCCCAGCGCTCGGCGAAGAGCAGGATCGCCGGGCCGTCCGCGTGCCAGGGGTCGTCGGCGCCGACCCGGATGTCGCCGTAGCCCAGGCGGGCCAGGCAGCCGAGCAGGTCGTCCCGCTCCAGCCACAGGGCGTGGACGTCCGGGCCCCGGAACCCGCCGGCCTGCACCGCCGCCCGGTAGTCGCGCCGGTGCAGCCGGACGGGGCGACCGCCGAGGCGCGCCGCCTGGGGGCGGTCCGGGAACCGGCGGGCGAGCGCCGGGGTGGCCGCCACCACGTCGGCGTCGAAGTAGTGGCACCACAGCGCCAGCCGGTCGCTCGCCCGGGCCATCAGGCCCAGCAGCCGCAGCGGCTCGGTCGAGTGGTGGAGCACGCCGCTGGCCAGCACCAGGTCGTAGCGCTCGTCCGGGTGGGCGGCCAGGTGGGCGGCGAGGTCGCCGAGCAGGAACCGGCACTCCGCACCGAGGCCGAGCAGCTCCTTGGCGACCAGGCAGCGCAGGTAGGCGTGGGTGTGCGCCTCGACGGCGGTCACCACGGCCCCGGCGGCCGTGAGCTGGAACGTGTGACCGCCCTCCAGGGGGCCGAGCTCGAGGACGTGCGCACCCTTCAGGTCGGTCTGGTCGAGCAGCCAGCCGATGCGGGGGTCGTCGAACAGCCGTTGCTGCCCGGCGTCGACGCCCAGGTGGCGGGGCAGCTCCGACGTCCACTCCCCGGCGAACAGGTCGACCGCCACCTGCGGGCTGGGCGCGACGTGGACGTAGGCGTCGGGCACCCCACGACCCCGCGGGAGGCTGCCGGGTCGGCGTCGGGGTCGGCCGCGGCCGGTGCTCCGGGCCGGGGCCGTCGGCGCCCGGCCGTCGTCGCCAGGGTCGATGGCAGGGTCGATGCTGGAGTCGAGATCGGGGCGCGGTGCCGGGGCGGAGGGCGCGACCGGCGCCGGAGCCGCTGCCGCGGCGCGACGGCGCCCGGCCGGCGGCCGGGGCGGAGCGGGCGGCTGCGGATCGGCGGCCGCGGCGGGTCGGCGGGCCCCCTCGGGCGCGCGGCGGTCCGAGGCAGCGTCCTTCGTGGGCACCGGCACGATCAGCCCCCGGCCGGACGGCCGCACGGCGCGGCCGGCACGGGCGAGGACGGCGCTGGGCGTGAGTCGCATGGGTGGGGACAACCTCCGCTGCGCCCACCGGTGGCCCTCCGGCCACCCCGCCGAGAGCCCGGCAAGTTACCAGGCGCCCGGCGGTCACCTCACCGATGCCAGCAGGGCCTCGTTGGGGTGCTCGGGGAGGTTGTCGAGCGGGGTGGCGATCTCGCGGACGGTCGGCCCGTGCTGGGCGGCCAGCGGCGCCAGGGCGTCGAGGTCGAAGCCGTACAGCTCGGCGGTGTTCTCGGCCAGGATCCGGCGCAGCTCGGCCGGGTCGACGTCGTGGAACAGGGCCCGCAGGTGCTCCCGGGTGTACGGGTGGGTGCCCTCGTCGTGGGGGTAGTCGCTGCCCCACAGGAACTTGTGCACGCCGATGCGGTGGCGCGCCTCGGCGTCCGCGGGCCGGGGCTGGCTCACCCCCATCCAGCAGTTCTGCTCGAAGTACTCGCTGGCGAGCTTGGGGAGCACGCTCTCCTGGCCGTAGCGGATCTCGCCGGTCGCCCCGGTGTCGCGGATGCGGGCGATCGTCTCGTCGAGCCGGTCGAGCAGCGGCGGCACCCACGCGCAGCCCGCCTCGGTCATCACGAACTTGAGGCGCGGGAACCGCTCGAACACCCCCGACAGCAGCAGGTGGACGAACGGCCGCTGTGAGTAGAACGACACCTCGCTGATGTAGAGCAGCATCGCCGACGGGTAGGGGCCGTAGTTGGGGGCACCGGTGCCGCCGTGCACGTTGACCGGCACCTCGAGGTCCTCCAGGACGGCCCACAGCCGGTCGTAGGCGGGGTCGTAGAGCGGCCGCACCCAGTCGACGTCGGGAGCGATGTTGGGGAGCAGCACGCCGCCGCGCAGACCGTGCTCCTTGATCCAGCGGACGTCCTCGATGGCGTCGTCGATGTCGTTGAGGAAGATCTGCCCGATGCCGGCCCGGCGCTCCGGGAACTCGTCGCACCAGTCGACCAGCCAGCGGTTGTGCGCGCGGATGCCGGCGAGACGGTGGCGGTAGTCCTCGGGCCTCGGCGGGGGCGCGAACAGGACGAAGCTCGGGAAGAACGGCGGCACGGTGTTGGGGAACACCACCTCGGCGACGACGCCGTCGGCCTCCTGCTGGGAGTTGCGCAGCTCGTTGTCCCAGTTGCGGTAGCGCCGCTGGTCACCGAGGTCCTTGAAGGGGTTCTTGTACTTCCCCCGCCAGGCGTCGAAGTCCTCGTGGAGCTCCGACTCCAGGTACTCCCGGTACTGGGCGTGGCTCCCGCCCGCGTGGCAGTCGGCCGAGATGATCGTGTACCGCTCGTCCTGCGGCTCCGCCTGCGGTGCCTGGTCCTGCTGTTCCCCCGGGTGCATGCCCCCAGCATTGCTGGAACACGTTCTACTTTCCACCCCTGGGAGCGTGGGGACGCCGGGACGCCGCCGGTCCACCCGAGCGAGGCGACCTCCTCGAACGCCGGTCGCGGCCCTCGGCGCCGTCGGCAGGCCCGGCGACGACCGACCCGGTCCGCCACGGCGCGGCGCTTCTTTGTCACACCCGGTGCGTAAGGTCGGGGCATGGGCCAGATCGACGACATCGCCGACCGGTACGTGGACGAGTGGGCCGAGCTGAGCCCCATCGAGGCCACCTACGCCGGGATCGCCGGCCACGACCACACCTTCGACGACCTCTCCCCCGAGGGGTACGCCGCCAAGGCCGACCTCGTCCGGCGGACGCTCGCCGAGCTGGCCACCGTGCCCCCGGCCGACGACGCCGAGCACGTCGCCCGGGCCTCGATGGAGGAGCGGCTGGGCCTCTGGCTCGACCGCTACGACGCCGGCGACCTCACCAGCGAGGTCAACGTCATCACGAGCGCCCTGCACGACGCCCGGGGCACGTTCGACCTCATGCCCACCGAGGGCGAGGAGGCGGTCGGCAACATCGCCTCCCGGCTCGGCGAGATCCCCCGGGTGGTCGAGCAGTACCAGCGCACGCTCCTCGCCGCCGCCGACGCCGGTCACGTCAGCGCCACCGCGCAGATGCTGGAGGCGGCCAGGCAGTTCGACACGTGGGTCGACCCGGCGGGCGACGACATGTTCCGGAAGCTGGCGGCCGGGCTGCCGGCGTCGGGGGCGCTGCGGGCCCGGCTCGACGAGGCGGCCGAGGCGGCCTCCGCGGCCACCGCCGACATGGCCCGGTTCCTCCGCGAAGAGCTGGCGCCCCGGGGC
>DATCLV010000344.1:0-5540 GCA_036563745.1 Acidimicrobiales bacterium
CCTCTACGCCGCCACCCACCGCCCGCCGTTCCGCACCCCCGCCGCCCAGGCGATGCTCGACCTGCTGCCGTCCGTCCTGCCCGACGCCCCGTCACCGACCCTGTCGCCGGAGCCCGCCGGCATCGGGTGATCTCCCGGGGCCTACCCCCGGCGATCCCCACTTCGCCGTTCACCGGCCACCGGGTCAGGGCTGCGTCGACAAGGCGATCAGGGCGGCGGCGGTGGCGTCCTTGTGGTCCTTCTGCCAGGGCGGACCGATCGCGGCGCGGGCCCGGGCCTGCTCGCCGGCCAGGCGGTCGGGCGACCAGCCCAGCGCCTCGCCCACCCTGTCGACGAGCGCCCGGATGCCGGTGCGCACCACCGGCAGGTCCCGCTCGGCGGCGGCGTCGGCCAGACCCCGCCGGTAGATCTCGCCCTCGGTCGAGTGCATCAGCGGGTGGCTGGCGAGGACCGTGGCGAGGTCGGGGATCGGGCGCTCCTCCCCTACGACCCCCACGGCCGCCACGGTGTGCGCGTCGCCGACGGCGGCCGCGAGCGTGTCGAGCACGGCCGACGAGCGGTCGGCGATCGACGCGACGACCTCGGCGACCAGCCGCTCGCCGTCCGCCCGGGAACGGTCGTGGGCGGCGTGGTAGGGCTGACGTGGCAGGTGGGGGTCGGTCAGCTCGACGCGGCGCCGCTCGACCACCCGCAGCCCGCCGTCTCCGTCCAGACCGGCGGCGACCGCGACCGCCCACCCGCTGTGGGTCGCGAAGCCGAGCGCCACGTCCACCACGGTCACCCTACGACCCGTGGTCAAGCGTCAGCCCTCGGCGTCAGCCGTCAGCCGTCAGCCGGGCGTGGTGCGCGTGGGGACGGGGACCACGTCGAGGTCGCGGGCGGCGATGACGTCGACGGCGTCGCCGGCAGCCGCCGCGGCCTCGGCGGCGAACCGGGACTCGTCGGGGTGGCGCTGCGAGAAGTGGGTCAGCACCAGCCGCCGGGCCCCGGCCTCCCGGGCGAGCCGCCCGGCCTGGGCGGCGGTCATGTGGTGGTAGGCGTGGGCCAGCTCCTCGTCCTCGGTGAGGAACGTCGACTCGCACACCAGCAGGTCGACCCCGGCCGCCAGCTCCCGCGCCGCCGCGCAGGGCCGGGTGTCCATCACGAACGCCACCGCCTGACCCGGCCGGGCGACGCTGACGTCCTCCAGCCGCACGGTCCCGGCGGCCGTCGTGAGCCGACCCTCCCGCTGGAGGCGACCGACGTCGGGGCCCTCGACCCCGGCGGCCCGCAGGCGGTCGGGCAGCATCGTGCGGCCGTCGGGCTCCTCGAGGCGGTACCCGAGCGTGGGGACCCGGTGGTCGAGGCGCCGGGCGGTCAGCCGGAGCGGCGGCGCGTCGCTGAGCACCCCCTCGTCGCTGGGCCGGGCGTCGAGCGCCGGCCGCCGGCTGAGCGACGCCTGCACCAGGTGGACGAACGTCTCGGTGCTCTCGGCCGGGAAGAACACCTCGACCGCCCGGTCACGGGCCCCCGCCCCACCGGCTCCTGCCCCACTCCCACCCGGCCGGTCACCGGGGTCGCTGCCCAGGTCGAGCGCCATCCGGGCCAGGACGCCGGGCAGCCCGAGGCAGTGGTCGCCGTGGAGGTGCGTGAGGCAGATCCGGTCGATGGCCGAGGACGGCACCCCGGCCAGCAGCAGCTGCCGCTGGCTGCCCTCGCCGGGGTCGAACAGGACGCCGAACCCGTCCCACCGCAGGAGGTAGCCGTTGTGGTTGCGGTAGCGGGTCGGGGCCTGGCTGGCCGTTCCCAGCACCACCAGGTCGCGTCCGGACATCCCCCGTTTCTACCGCCCGCCAGTAGCGTCCCCCGTCATGAGCGAGCGTGCCGTCGACGTGGTGGTGGGGGCCGCGGCGGGGATGGGGGCGGCGGTCGCCCGGCGGCTGGCGGCGAGCGGCGCGGCGGCGACCGGCGGACGGCTGCTCCTGGCCGACATCGACGCCGACGGCGCCGGGCGCCTGGCCGGCGAGCTGGGCGAGAACAGGGGTGACGGCGTCGAGGCCCACCGCTGCGACCTGGCGTCGGCCGACGACCTGACCGCCCTCGCCGAGGCGGTCGCCCCGGACCGGCTCCGCACCCTCGTGGCGACCGCCGGCCTCTCCCCCACGATGGCGCCCGGCCGCCGGATCGTGGAGGTCGACCTGGTCGGTCCCGCCCGGCTCGTCGCGACGTTCGCACCCCTCGCCACCACCGGCACGGTGGCGGTCCTGTTCGCCTCGATGGCCGCCCACCTGGTGCCGCCCGACCCGGGCATCGACGCCGCGCTCGACGCCCCGCTGGCGCCCACGCTGCTCGACGACCTGGCGGCGGCCGGTGCGCCGGTCGACGACCCGGGCGCCGCCTACGCCTACGCCAAGCGGGGCGTGCGGCGGCTGGTCGAGCGGGAGGCGGCCGCCTGGGGCCGGCGGGGCGCCCGGCTGCTCAGCCTGTCGCCCGGCATCGTCGACACCGCCATGGGCCGGCAGGAGCACGAGGGCCAACCGCTGATGGCGGCCATGGTGGCGGGCAGCCCGCTGGGCCGGATGCTCACCGTCGACGAGGTCGCCCCCGTCGTCGACTTCCTGGTGAGCGACGCCGCGGCGGCGATGACCGGCACGGACGTCCTGGTGGACGGGGGCGCGGTCGCTGCGCTCCGCCACCCGGCGCCGTCGCCGAGCTGACGTGGCGCCCACCCCGGCGGCCGACGTCGCCGTCATCGGGGCCGGCATCCTCGGCCTGGCGACCGCCCGGGAGCTGCTGCGGCGCCGCCCGGGGTGGCGGGTCGTGGTGGTCGACAAGGAGCCGGTCGTCGCCGCCCACCAGACCGGCCGCAACAGCGGGGTCCTCCACGCCGGCCTCTACTACGCGCCCGGGTCGCTGAAGGCCCGGCTGTGCCGGGAGGGGAAGGCGGCGCTGGAGGCGTACTGCGCCGACCGCGGCATCCCGGTGGAGCGGTGCGGGAAGCTGGTCGTGGCCGTCGACGACGCCGAGGCCGGCCGCTTCGCCGCCCTCCGGGAGCGGGCGGAGGCCAACGGGGTCCCGGGCCTGGAGGTGCTGGGCCCGGCCGGCATCCGCGACCACGAGCCGGCGGCGGTGGGTCGGCAGGCGCTCTGGTCGCCGACGACGGGGATCGTCGACTTCCGGGCGGTGGCCGAGGCGTTCGCCGCCGACGTGGTCGCCGCCGGGGGCGAGGTGCGGCTGGGCGTCGAGGTGACCGACGTCGACCGGCGGCCGGACACGGTGGTGCTGACCTGCCGCCGCACCGGCCCGAGCACCGACGCCGACACCCCCGACGACGCCGAGCGGCTCGTCGCCCGTCACGTGGTCGTGTGCGCCGGGCTGCAGGCCGACCTCGTCGCCCGCCGTTGCGGCGACGACGGGCCCGAGCGCATCGTCCCCTTCCGGGGCGACTACTACACGCTCACCCCCGAGGCCCGCCCGCTGGTCCGGGGCCTGATCTACCCGGTCCCCGACCCCCGGTTCCCGTTCCTCGGCGTCCACCTGACCAAGCGGATCGACGGATCGGTGCTGGCGGGGCCCAACGCCGTGCTGGCCTTCGCCCGGGAGGGCTACCGGCGCCGCGACCTCCGGCCCCGCGAGCTGGCGGCGGTCCTCGTCGACCCGGCGTTCCGGCGGCTGGCCCGGCGCTACTGGCGCACCGGGCTGGCGGAGATGTGGCGGGACGTGAGCCGGCGGGCGTTCCTCCGGGAGCTCCGGCGCTACGTCCCGGCGCTGGAGGCCCGGCACCTGGTGTTCGGGCCCTCGGGGGTGCGGGCCCAGGCCCTCGACCCCGACGGGACCCTGGTCGACGACTTCCGCCTCGGTGGCGGCGACCGGATCCTGACCGTCCGCAACGCCCCGTCCCCGGCGGCGACCGCGTCGCTGGCCATCGCCGCCCACCTGGCAGACCAGGCCGAGGCGCGGTTCGGCGTCGGGTAGCCGGTGGACGGGTAGCTTGGCGGCTTGGCCACGATGGACGAGACCCCCGACGCGAGCCTGGAGACTCCCGCCGACGCCACCACCGCCGACGCCACCGCCGCCGCCGGCGACGGCCCGGCCGTGCGGCTGCGCCACGTCGACCTGCGGACGACCGAGGTCGAGATCCTCCGCGACGTCTCGCTCGACATCGGCCACGGCGAGCTGTGGGTGATCCTGGGCCGCAACGGCGCCGGCAAGACGTCGCTGCTCCGCCTCGTCGGTGCCCAGCGGGTGCCGTCGTCGGGCCAGGTGACGATCCTCGGCCGGGAGGTCGGGCGGACCGACCTGCGGGCCCTCCGGGGCGAGATCGCCCTGGTGTCCCAGGCGATCGAGAACGTGCTGCGCCCCAGCCTGACGGCGTTCGAGGTGGTGCTGGCGGGCCTCGACGGGTCGCTGGTGCCGTGGTGGGTCGACGCCACCGACGAGGACCGCGACCGGGTCGCGTCGCTCCTGAAGCTGGTGGAGCTCCGGCCCGAGGACACGGTGAAGGAGTTCGGCACGCTGTCGACCGGCGAGCGCAAGCGGGTGCTGCTGGCCCGGGCGCTGATGTCGGGCTCCCGGCTGCTGCTCCTGGACGAGCCGCTGAGCGGCCTCGACCTCGGCGCCCGCGAGGACATGCTCGACGTGCTGTGCGAGGTCTCCGCCACCCACGCCGACACGGCGGTCATGGTGACCCACCACCTGGAGGAGATCCCGCCGATCGCCACCCACGCGGCGCTCATGGCCGACGGCCGCATCACCGCCGCGGGCCCGATCGCCGACGTGCTGACCACCGAGGCCGTCAGCACCGCGTTCGCCCGGCCGATCACCGTCCTCCACCAGAACGGCCGCTGGCACGCCACCCGGGGCTGATCGCCGGCGAGTCCGGGAACGCCCGCGGGCGACGAGCCGACCCCCGGGCCTCCGGCCGGGTCAGTCGTCGACCGCGGTGAAGGCGAGGTCGACGCCCTCGTCGGACGACAGGACCAGGTGCCCGACGTCGTCGTCGAGGTCGAAGGTGTCCACGTCCTCCAGCGCGTCGAGGTAGGCGCGCTCGGCCGCCATGATCCCGTCGGGGCAGGCCATCATCGTGGTGGCGACGTCGTCGATGTCGATGCCGTCGTCGCCCTCCAGCTCGAAGCGCCCGTGGTAGCGGTTGCAGGGCGCCTGGCCCGACACCATGCCGTCGCCCTCCTCGTCGTCGTCCACGCCGTCGTCGTCGCCCGGCTCGAACGCCAGGGTCACCGGCGCCTCCGGGTCGCTGCCGTCGAGCCGCCACTCCTCCGACTCGAGGTCGACCAGCACGTCGGGCAGCCCGGCGGTGGCGACCCGGCTGTCGACCCGGTCGGTCCAGTCGGCGCACGCGCCCGCCCAGGCCGCCAGCCCCACCAGCAGCGCCAGGCGCACGACGAACCCGGCCATCACGCCTCGACCGGGTCGCGCAGGAGCGGGCACGTCATGCAGTGTCCGCCGCCCCGTCCCCGGCCCAGCTCGGCACCGACGATGCGGATGACCTCGACGCCCTCGGCCTCCAGCAGCTCGTTGGTGTGCGTGTTGCGGTCGTAGGC
>DATCLV010000044.1:0-5157 GCA_036563745.1 Acidimicrobiales bacterium
CCTCGCCGCCCGAGCACCGCACCGAGGGGTCGCTGCTCGACGTCGTGCGGGCCGAGGTGGCGGCGATCCTCGGCTACGCGGGCCCGAACGACATCGACCCGGACCGGGCGTTCAAGGACCTGGGCTTCGACTCGGTGACCGCCGTCGAGCTGCGCAACCGGCTCAACGTCGTCACCGGCCTGCGGCTGCCGCCGACGCTGGTGTTCGACCACCCCGACGCCGCCGCCCTCGCCGCCCACCTGGCCGCCGAGCTGGGCACGACCGTCGAGGCCGAGGGCGGGCCCGAGACCGAGGGCACCGAGGACACCACGGTCGCAGCCGTCCCGGCGGCCCCCGCCGCACCGGCCCCCGCCACACCGACCACCGACGAGCCGCTCGCCATCGTCGGCATCGCCTGCCGCTTCCCCGGCGGCGTCGCCTCGCCCGAGGACCTGTGGGACCTCGTGGCCGAGGGCCGCGACGCCGTGGGCGCCTTCCCGGCCGACCGGGGATGGGAGGCGTGGCTGGAGCGGTCGCCGGGCGGCACGCCGTTCGCCCACCGCGGCGGGTTCCTGGCCGGGGCCACCGGGTTCGACGAGTCGCTGTTCGGGATCTCGCCCCGCGAGGCCCTGGCGATGGACCCTCAGCAGCGCCTCCTCCTCGAGGTCGGCTGGGAGGCGCTGGAGCGGGCCGGGCTCGACCCCCGGTCGCTGCGGGGGAGCGACACCGGCGTGTTCGTGGGCCTGGTGTCGCCGCCGGGCGACTACGGGACGCTGCTGGCGGAGGCCGCCGACCCGGTGGAGGGCTCGGTGATGGCCGGCATCACGGCCAGCGTCGCGTCCGGCCGCCTGGCCTACGTGCTGGGCCTGGAGGGGCCAGCGGTCACGGTCGACACGGCGTGCTCGTCGTCGCTGGTGGCCCTGCACCTGGCGGGCCAGGCGCTGCGGGCGGGGGAGTGCTCGCTGGCGCTGGCCGGTGGCGTCACGGTGATGGCGACCCCGGCGGCGTTCACCGAGTTCGCCGCCCAGGGCGGCCTGGCCGCCGACGGGCGGTGCAAGGCGTTCGGGGCGGGCGCCGACGGCACCGGCTGGTCGGAGGGCGTCGGGGTGCTGGTGCTGGAGCGCCTGTCCGACGCCGAGCGCCGGGGCCACCGGGTGTGGGGGCTGGTGCGGGGCTCGGCGGTGAACCAGGACGGGGCGTCCAACGGGCTCACGGCCCCGAACGGCCTGGCGCAGCAGCGGGTGATCCGCCGGGCGCTGGCCGCCGCCGGGCTGTCGCCGGCGGACGTCGACGCGGTGGAGGCCCACGGGACCGGCACGGCGCTGGGCGACCCGATCGAGGCCTCGGCGCTGCTCGCCACCTACGGCCGGGACCGGGCGTCGCCGCTGTGGCTGGGGTCGCTGAAGTCGAACATCGGCCACACCCAGGCGGCCGCCGGCGTGGCCGGGGTCATCAAGATGGTGATGGCGATGCAGCACGGGGTCCTGCCCCGGACGCTGCACGTCGACGAGGCGACGCCCCAGGTCGACTGGTCGTCGGGGAAGGTGGCGCTGCTCACCGAGCCGCAGCCGTGGCCGGGACCGACCCGCCGCGCCGCGGTCAGCGCCTTCGGGATGTCGGGGACCAACGCCCACGTCGTCCTCGAGGGAGCCGAACCAGCCCCCGCCCCTCCCGAACCTGCCCCCGAAACGGGGAGCCGGCTCCCCGTTTCGGGGGCAGGTTCGGAGGGGCGAGCAGGTTCGCCAGCCGTGCCCACACCGGTCGTCGTCTCGGCCGCGTCCGCCGAGGCCCTCCAGACCCAGGCCCGTCGCGTCGCCGACGTCCTCGACCACCACGACCTCGACGACGTCGCCTGGTCGCTGGTGACCACCCGCCCGGCCCTGGAGCACCGCCTCGCCGTGGTGGCGAGCCGGGCCGAGGACGCCGCCGTGCAGCTGCGCGACGGACGAGGCATCGCCGGGCGGGCGACCCGGACCGCGCCGGTGCTGGTCTTCCCCGGCCAGGGCGCGCAGTGGGTGGGGATGGGCGCCGGCCTGCGGCACGACCCGGCGTTCCGCGAGAAGCTCGCGGAGGTCGAGGCCGCCCTGGCGCCGCACGTCGACTGGTCGCTGGTCGACACGGTGACCGGCGGCGACGACCGGTGGCTCGGACGGGTCGAGGTCGTCCAGCCGGCGCTGTTCGGGACGATGGTGGCGCTGGCCGCCGTGTGGGAGGCCCACGGCGTGCACCCCGCGGCCGTGGTCGGGCACTCGCAGGGCGAGATCGCCGCCGCCCACGTGGCCGGGGCGCTGTCCCTGGAGGACGCGGCCCGGATCGTCGCCGTCCGGGCCCGTCTGGTCGCCGAGCGGATCGCCGGGCAGGGCGGCATGGTGTCGATCGCCGCCGGCGAGGACCACGTCCGGGCGCTGCTCGACCGCTGGGCGCCGGGCGTGACCGTCGCCGCCGTGAACGGCCCGGCGGCGGTGACCGTGGCCGGGCGCCCGGACGCGCTCGACGACCTCCTGCACCGGTGCGAGGCCGAGGGGGTGCGGGCGGCCCGCGTGCCGGTCGACTACGCCGCCCACTCGCCCGCCGTCGAGGCGCTGCGTGACGACCTGCTGGCGGCGCTGGCCACCATCGCGCCCACGGCACCCAGGGTGCCGCTGCTGTCGACCGTGACCGGCGAGCCCGTGGGCGGCGACGGCGGCGCCGACCTCGGCCCCGGCTACTGGTACCGCAACCTGCGGGAGCCCGTCCGGTTCCACGACGCCGTCACCGCGCTCGCAGCCCGCGGCCACCGGCTGTTCGTGGAGGTGAGCCCCCACCCGGTGCTGGTCCCGGCGATCCAGGCCGCCCTCGACGACACCCGCGGGCAGGCCGTCGGCACCCTCCGCCGCGACGACGGCGGCGACGAGCGCCTGGTCACCGCCCTCGCCGAGGCCTGGGCCCACGGGGCGTCGGTGGCGTGGCGGCCCCGGTTCGCCGGCCGGTCCCCGCAGACGGTCGACCTTCCCACCTACCCGTTCCGCCACCGCCGCTACTGGCCGACGCCGAAGCCCCGGGCGACCGCCGACCCGGAGGCGCTGGGCCAGGACGCGGTGACCCACCCGCTGCTCGGCGCCGGCGTCCGGCTGGCCGGCACCGGCGGCGTGGTGTTCACCGGCCGGCTGTCGACGGCCGCGCACCCGTGGCTGGCCGACCACGTGCTGGGCGGCGACGTGGTGGTCCCCGGCACGGCGGTGGTCGAGCTGGTCCGCCACGCCGGCGAGGCCGTCGGCGCTCCCGGGGTGGCCGAGCTGGTGATCGAGGCGCCGCTGGTGGTGCCCGACCCGGGCGGGCTCGACGTCCAGGTCGAGGTGGCGCCGCCGGGCGGCGACGGCGCCGGTGACGGCGCCCGGACCGTGACCGTCCACGCCCGCCCCGACCCCGACGCCGACTGGCAGCGCCACGCCACCGGCACCCTCACGGCGACCCCGGTCGACCCGCCCGCGCCGGCCGACTCGACCGGCACGGGCGCACCCGCCGAGTGGCCTCCGGCCGGCGCGACACCGCTCGACGTCACGGGGCTCTACGACCAGCTCGCCGAGCGTGGCCTGGGCTACGGGCCGGCGTTCCGGGGCCTGCGGGCCGCGTGGCGCCTCGGCGACGCCGTCCACGCCGAGGTCGACAACGACGCCCCCGGCTACCCGGTCCACCCGGCGCAGCTCGACGCCGCGCTCCACGCCCTGGCCCTGGTGGCGGGGGACGACGACCGGGTGCGGCTGCCGTTCGCCTGGTCGGGCGTGGCGGTCCACGGCCCCGCCGGTGGCCCCCTCCGGGTCCGGCTGGCGCCCGCCGACGACCACGGCGCCGTCACGCTGACCGCCACCGACGAGGCCGGGCGCCCGGTCGTCACCGTGGCGTCGCTGGCCCTGCGGCGCCCGGCCGAGCGCCCCGCGACGGCGGGCGGCGAGCTCTACGCGCTCCGCTGGGAGCCGCTGGCCCCGGCCTCGGCGTCGGCGTCGCCGCCGGCCCGGCCGCCCGCGCGGTGGGCCGTGGTCGGCGACCGGCTGGCCGGCCTGCTGACCCGGGCCGGTGTCGCCGCGGCGGCGCACCCGGACCTCCCGTCGCTGCTCGCCGACCCCGGCCCGGCGCCCGACGTCGTGCTGGTCGAGGCGCCCGACGCCGACGCCGACGACGTGGTGGCCGCCGTCCGCGCCGCCACCGCCGAGGTGCTGGGCTGGCTCCAGGCGTGGCTGGCCGACGACCGGTTCGCCGCCGCCCGCCTCGTCGTGGTCACCCGCGGCGCCGTCGACGAGGCCACGCCCACGCTCGCCCAGAGCCCGGTGTGGGGCCTGGTCCGCTCCGCCGAGACCGAGAACCCCGGCCGCTTCACGCTCGTCGACCTGCCCGCCGCGCCCGCCGCGCCCGCCGAGGTCACCGGCGCCGCCGCCGCCGACCGCGACGACCACGCCACCGGCCTCGTGGCGGCCGTGGTGCGCGGCGAGGCCGAGGTCGCCGTGCGGGCCGGTGGCGAGCTCGTCGGGCGCCGGCTCGTGCCCGCCCCCGCGCTGCCGGAGGGGGAGTGGCGCGTGCGGGCGGCGACCCCCGGCGTGCTCGACACGATCGGCGTCGCCGCTGGCGGCGACGAGCCCGCGCCGCTCGGCCCCGGCGAGGTCCGGGTGGCGGTCCGGGCGTCGGGCCTCAACTTCCGGGACGTCCTGGTGGCGCTGGGGGTGGTGCGCCCCGACGACGGCGACGACCGCCTCGGCGGCGAGGGTGCCGGCGTCGTGGTCGAGGTGGGCGCCGGGGTGACCGACCTGGTGCCCGGCGACCGGGTCCTCGGCCTCCTGCCCGGCTCGCTGGCCCGGACCGCCGTCGCCGACCGCCGCCTGGTGGCCCGCATCCCCGAGGGCTGGTCGTTCGCCGACGCCGCCGCCGTCCCCGCCGCGTTCCTGACGGCGTGGCGGGGCCTCGTCGACCTGGCCGGCCTGCGCCCCGGCGAGTCGGTGCTCGTCCACGCCGCGTCCGGCGGCGTCGGGATGGCCGCCGTCCAGCTCGCCCGGCACCTGGGCGCCGAGGTCTACGCCACCGCGGCGCCCGCCAAGCACGACCGGCTCGTCGCCCTCGGCGTCGACGCTGCCCGCATCGCCTCGTCCCGCGACGCCGGCTTCCGCGACCGCGTCCGGGCCGCCACCGGGGGACGGGGCGTCGACGTGG
>DATCLV010000350.1:0-5368 GCA_036563745.1 Acidimicrobiales bacterium
CGGCTACTGGGGCGAGCCGGAACGGACCGTCGAGCTGTGGCGGGACCTCTGGGTCCACACCGGCGACCTCATGCGGGTCGACGAGGACGGCTGGTTCTACTTCGTCGACCGGCTGAAGGACGCCATCCGGGTGTCGGGCGAGAACGTGGCGTCGGCCGACGTCGAGTCCGCCGTGGCGAGCTGCCCCGGCGTGGCCGAGGTGGCGGCGTTCGGCGTGCCGTCGGAGCTGGGGGAGCAGGACGTGATGGTGGCGGTGGTGCCGGCGGCCGGCGCCGACGGCGGCCCGCCGAAGGCGGAGGACATCGTGGCCCACTGCCGGGAGCGCCTGCCGTACTACGCGGTGCCGCGGTACGTCGACCTGGTCGACGAGCTGCCCCGCACGCCCACCGCCAAGCTTCGCAAGGGGGTGCTCCGGGAGCGCGGCGTCACCGCGACGACCGTCGACCTCGGCCGCACCCGGCGCCCGGGAGGGGCCCGATGACCACCTGGCTGACCAACCGGCCGGTCCCGGTGAAGGACGGGATCGCCGACGAGTACTGGGCGGCGGCGGCCGAGGGGCGGCTGGTCCTGCAGCGCTGCGACGCCTGCGACCAGCACCACTTCCCGCCCCGCGTCCGCTGCCCCCGGTGCTGGCGGGCCGACGCGCTGGCCTGGGCCGACGCCTCGGGTCGCGGCGAGGTGCACACGTTCTCGGTGGTGCACCGGCCGCCGACGCCCGAGCTCAACGACGGCCGCCCGTACGTGGTGGCGCTGATCGACCTGGAGGAGGGCGTGCGGCTGATGAGCAACGTCGTCGGCTGCGACGTCGACGACGTCCGCATCGGGATGCCGGTGACCGTGGCCTTCGACGAGGGCCCTGACGGCCCGCTGCCGGTCTTCGTGCCCGACCCGGCCGGCATTGCCCGGGAGGTCACGCCGTGACCCGGCCCGTCGCGATCGCCGGCGTCGGCGACGTCGTCCCTCGCAAGGGCGAGCTCGTCGGGTACCTGGAGCTGCAGGCCGACGTGGCCGCCCAGGCGCTCGCCGACGCCGGGCTCACCCCTGCCGACGTGGACGGCGTGGTGTTCACCCGCTCGGGCTACCCGATGGCGAAGTCGGTGTTCCCCAGCTCGTTCGCCGAGCACCTGGGGCTCACGCCGGGGTGGATCGAGCTGGCGCCCCACGGCGGCCACCAGATGGCGTCGATCCTGTGGCGGGCGGCCGGCGCCATCCGCAGCGGCCTGGCCTCGGTGGTGCTGGTCGTGTCGGCCGACAACCGGGACAGCCGGCTGGGCCGCGGCGACGTGGTGGCCCGGATCGCCGAACAGAACATGGAGCCCGAGTTCGAGGTGCCGTACGGGCCGATGTTCTCCACGAACTTCGCGCTGATGGCGGCCCGCTACCTGCACACCTACGGGCGTGACGTGGTCGACTTCGCCCACCTGGCGGTGGCCCAGCGGCGCTGGGCGCGGCGGCACCCGGCAGCCCGCATGACCAAGGACCTGACGGTCGACGACGTGCTCGGGTCGCGGCCGATCTGCTCGCCGCTGCGGCTCCTCGACTTCTGCCTCGTCACCGACGGCGGCGCGGCGGCGGTGCTGGTCGACGGCGACCGAGCCCGCGACCTGCGGCGCGACCCCGTCTACCTGCTGGGCTACGGCGACTGCGCCGAGAGCCAGAACATCACCAGCCTGGGCGACCTCGTGGAACCCGAGCTCTACCGGCGGGCGACCGCCACGGCGTTCGGGATGGCAGGGATCGGGCCGGCCGACGTCGACCTGGTCTACCCCTACGACCCGACCACCTCGTTCGCCCTGTGGGGGCTGGAGCAGATGGGCTTCGCCGAGCCGGGCACGGCCGGCGACCTGGCAGCCGCGGGCGCCCTCGGCCCCGGCGGCTCGCTGCCGACCAACACCCACGGCGGCCTCCTGTCCTACGCCCACCCGGGCGTGGCCGGGGCGGCGCTGGGGATCGTGGAAGCGGTCCGCCAGCTCCGGGGTGAGTGCGGCGACCGCCAGGTGGCGGGCGCCGAGGTGGCGGTCACCTCGGCGATCGGCGGCTTCCTGGCCTGCGGCGTCAACGTGCTGGGCGGCCCGGCCACCCGGGAGTCGGCATGACGGGCATCGGGACCACGACCGGGGCCGCGGCGACCCGCCCCAAGCTGGGAATCGTCCTGTTCGGCGGGACCGTCGACGACCTGCTGGACCTCACCCGCTCGGCCGACGCCGCCGGGTTCGACTCGGTGTGGACGACCGACTTCTACACCCGGTCGGCCACGGTGTCGCTGGCGGCGATGGCGATGGTGTCGGCCCGCATCACGGTGGGCAGCGCGATCGCCTACGGGGTGGGCCGGTCGCCGTTCGTGCTGGCCACCGAGGCCCGGGACATCCACGAGCTGGCGGCTGGCCGCCTGATCCTCGGCCTGGGCACCGGCACCCGGCGGATGCAGCAGGCCTGGCACGGCGTCGACCCGTCGGGCTCGGCGGCGCGGATGACCGAGCTGGTCCCCCTGCTGCGGCGGTTCTGGCGGCTCGACGTCGACGGCATCCACCACGACGGCCGGTACTTCCGGGTGCACCTGGAGCCCACCGGCAACCTGCCGCCGGCCTGCGAGATCCCCGTCTACCTGGCCGGTGTCAACCGGCTGATGCTCGCGGCGGCCGGCGCGGTCGCCGACGGCCAGATCGGCCACCCGCTGTTCACCCGGCGGTACGTGGAGGAGGTTGTGGTGCCCACCATCGCAGAGGCCGCCGAGGCCCACGGGCGGCGCCCCGCCGACGTGGAGCGGGCGGGCTACGTGATCTGCTCGGTCGCCGACGACGAGGCGCTCGCCGTGCGGGAGGCCAAGCGGCAGATCGCCTTCTACGCCCTGGTCAAGACCTACGACCCGATCCTGGCCATGCACGGCCTCGAAAGCGTGGGCGACGACATCCGGTCGGCCTGGGCCGGGCGCGACGCCGAGGCGATGGCCGATGCCGTGCCGGACCGGATGGTGGAGCTCATGGCGGTGGCGGGCCGGCCGGACACCGTCGTGGGCCAGTTCGAGGAGCGGTTCGGCGGTGTGCACGACCACGTGCTCCTGTACCCGCCGAGCTTCGGGGTGGCGCCCGGGCGGTTCTCCGAGAACCTGGCGGCGATCGTCGAGACGTTCGCGCCGGTGGAGGTGGCCCGGTGACCTGGCCGCTCGCCCGCAAGACCGCGGTCACCGGCATCGGCTGGACCGAGTACTCCCGCGCGTCGGGCCGGTCGGTGCTGAGCCTGGCGCTGGAGGCCTGCCAGAAGGCGATCGACGACGCCGGCATCGACCCGGACCGGGTCGACGGGATCGTGAACTTCGGCCTCAACGACACGATCTACCCGCACGCGGTGGCCACCGGGCTGGGGCTGCGCAACGTCCGCCACGAGGTGATGAACCAGGGTGGCGGCAACATCTGCGTGGCGACCCTGGCCCAGGCGGCGATGGCCATCGTCGCCGACATGGCCGACAACGTCCTGGTGTTCCGGGCGATGAACGGCCGCTCGGAGACCCGGCTGGGCGGCACCGGCCGGTCGATCGAGCCGGCCCCCGGCGAGGCCCAGTACACGGCGCCGGTCGGGTGGATGTCGTACCCGCAGTACATCGCCATGATGGCCCGCCGCTACATGGTGAAGTACGGGGCCACCTCCGAGGACTTCGCCCACGTGGCGGTGACCTTCCGGTCCCACGCCCAGAGGAACGAGCGGGCGATGATGCGGGCGCCGATGACGGTGGAGGACCACCAGTCGTCACGGCTGATCGCCGAACCGCTCCGGCTGATGGACATCTGCCTGGAGTCGGACGGCGCCTGCGCCCTGCTCGTGTCCCGGGCGGACGAGGCCCGTCACCTGGCCCACAAGCCCGTCTACCTGCTGGCCGCCAGCCACGGGGGCGGCGCCCGGCCGGGCTACGCGTTCGACGGGTTCTTCACCACCGACGACCTGGCCGACATGTACGCGGCCCACATCGCCGACGACCTGTGGTCGAAGGCGGGGCTCGGGCCGGAGGACGTGGACGTGGCGTCGATCTACGACTGCTTCACCTACTCCGTGCTCACGCAGCTGGAGGGCTTCGGGTTCTGCCCGCCGGGCGAGGGCGGCGCCTACGTGCGGGACGGGAACATCGCCCTCGGCGGGCCCATGCCGGTGAACCCGCACGGCGGCCTGCTCTCGGAGGCCTACATCCACGGCCTCAACGGGGCGGTCGAGATGGTGAGCCAGCTGCGGGGCGATTCGGGCGAGCGGCAGGTGCCGGGTGCCGAGGTGGCGCTGGCCAGCGGCTTCGGCGGGACGACGGGATCGGCGGTGGTGCTCGGTGCCTGAGACCGTGGACGAGACCGTGCGGGCCTCCGGGCCGGCGGACGTGCCGACGAGCGTGACGGTGACGCCCGCCGCGGTCCCGGTGCCCGACGCCGACAGCCGCCCGTTCTGGGAGGCGGCAGCCGAGGGGCGCTTGGTGCTCCAGCGCTGCGGGGCCTGTGGCCGGCTGCGGTTCCCGCCGGCGCCGGTGTGCAGCCACTGCGGCAGCTGGGACACCACGTGGGACGAGGTCGACGGCCACGGTGAGGTCTACTCGTGGGTGGTCGTGCACCACGCGGTGACGCCCGCGCTGCGCGGGGAGGTGCCGTACGCGGTGGCGCTGGTGGAGCTCGCCCCCGGCGTGCGCATCCCGGGCCGGCTGACCGGCGTCGACCACGACGCCATCGCCGCCGGCATGCCGGTGCGGCTCGTGTTCCACCCGGTCGAGGGGCCGTGGCCGGTCGTCGGGTTCGTCCCGGCCGCCGGCACCGACGGGGCCGGCGACGGCGACGGGAGCCCGGCGTGAACGTCACCTGCGAGGTCACCGACCGGATCGCCGTGGTCACCCTGTCCGACCCGGCCACCCACAACGCCCTCGACGAGGCGGGCGTGCAGGGCCTGGCCGAGGCGTGGACCCGGATCCGCGACGACGACGAGATCCTCGTCGCCGTCCTCCGCGGCGACGGCGACCGGGCGTTCTCCTCGGGTGCCAACCTCAAGACCCTCCTGCCGGTCCTCACCGCCGGCGGCCTCCCCGAGATCGTGGCGCCCGACGGGCCGGTGTTCGCCAAGTTCGTGCTGGCCAAGCCGGTGGTCGCCGCCGTGCGGGGGATCTGCGTGGCCGGCGGCACCGAGCTGTTGCAGGCCACCGACATCCGCATCGCCTCCCACGACGCCCGCTTCGGGCTCCCCGAGCCCCGGTGGGGCCTGCTGCCGGTGGGTGGCTCGACGGTCCGGCTGGCCCGCCAGATCCCCTACTGCCACGCCATGGAGCTCCTGCTCACCGGCGACATGATCGACGCCGAGACCGCCCTGCGGATCGGGCTCGTCAACCGGCTGGTCGACAGCGCAGAGG
>DATCLV010000371.1:0-6260 GCA_036563745.1 Acidimicrobiales bacterium
ACCATGAGCCGCACCGCGGTCGCGTTGGCGCTGCTGGCGCCGAGCAGCTGGTCGGCACCACCCCGGTTGTCGATCGTGAGGTAGACCGCGGCCGTCGAGCCGCCCGGCGTGGCCCAGGCGTCGCGCACGACCGCGCCGCCCTGCACGCTGGCCGCCGGCCGGTCGTTGGCCACCCCGACCAGCAGGACGGCGACGCCCGCGCCCAGCAGCACGACCCCCACCACCGCCAGCACGAGGGCCGCCGGCACCGTTGCACGCGGAGCACCCACGGCCGGAGCATAGGCGCCGGGACACCCGCCGTTCCGCCGATCGACCGGATTTCTGCACACGGTGACCGGAACCGACGTGTAGCGTCCGGACCGCACGGGCAGTGTGCGTCCCGCCACGCACGGGGCAGCAAGGTCCCACGGGAGGGGTGATGACGTCGAGCCGGGAGTGCCTGCGGGGATGACCCCCGCCGCCCGCCTCGCCGCGTGCGCGGTGGCGATCGCCACCGGGTTCACCGGCGGCGCGGCCGCCGGCCGGCTGCTCGGGCCGTCGCACCACCACGACGACCCGGAGATGCCCGCCGCCCACCACCACGAGGCGAGCACCACGCCATCCGCCGACGCCGGCGATCCGCACGCCGGCCACCACGGCGCCGCGCTCCAGGACGGCAGCGGCGGCAGCGCCGCGGCGACGATGGCCGCCTCCGCCGCCCCGACCGCGGGTGCCGGCGGGCTGCTCGTGACCGACGCCGGCTACACGCTGGCGGCGGACGCCACCATCCTCACCGGCGCCGGTGGCGAGCCGTTCACGTTCCGCATCCTGGGCCCCGACGGCCGGCCGGTCACCGCCTTCGCGACCCGCCACGAGCGGGACCTCCACCTGGTGGTCGTCTCCCGCGACCTCGCCGGCTACCACCACCTGCACCCAGACCGGGCCGGCGACGGCACCTGGACCGTGGCGCTGCCGCCCCTCGCCCCCGGCGCCCACCACGCCTTCGCCAGCTTCGCCCCGGTCGGCGGCCCCGACCTGACGCTCGGCACCGGCCTCCTGGTCCCCGGCGAGGCGGGCGCCACCCCGCTGCCGGACACCGGCACGACCGTCGCCCTCGACGGCGGCTACACCGTCGAGCTCGACGCCACCGGGGTGACGCCGGGCGCGGCGTCGACGGTCACGGTCACCGTGCGCCGGGACGGCGCCCCGGTCACCGACCTCGAGCCCCACCTCGGGGCGCTCGGCCACCTGGTGGCGCTGCGGGCCGGTGATCTGGCCTACGCCCACGTCCATCCCGTCGAGGCGGGCGGCTCCGGCCCGTCGGTGCCGTTCGTGCTGCACCTCGACGCCCCCGGGGACCACCGCCTCTTCTTCGAGTTCGCCCACGCCGGCACCACCCACACCGCGGCCTTCACCCTCCACGTCCCCACCCCCACGGAGGCAGCGCCATGACCCTCGACCGCACCCACGACGCCGTCGCCCCACCGGCGACCGGCGCCCCACCGGCGAACGGCCTCCGACCGGGCGGCAGGCCCCGGACGGCGATCCCCGGGCCGCCCCGGCCACGGCTGGTGACCAGCGAGGACGTGGTGCTCGGCGCCCAGCCCCCGCCCGCACCCGGCGGCCCCGGGCCGGTCGCCCGGGTCACCCGCCGGTGGGACCTCGCCCTCGCCGACCGGGTGCGGGCCTGGGGCTGGGAGTGGCCCCGGGGCGCCGACCTGGCGGTCCTCGCCGCCGCCGTGCTCGCCGCCGCGGCCCTGGGGTTCTGGCTGGCGGTGGGTGCCGGCGTGGTCGCGGCGCTGGCCGTGGCGCTCGCGGTCCTCCTGCTGGCCGTGCCGGCGGCGGTCGTGCGGGCGGTGCCGGTGACGGCCTGGGCGCAGCGGCGGGCGGCGGAGCTGGGGCTGCGGCTCCCGGGGCCGGGGGACGGCGCGGCGGGCCGGATCGACACCGTGGTCGTGCGCCGGCGCGGGGCGCTGACCACCGGCCGGCCGTGGGTCGTCGACGTGGTCGTCGACCCCACCGGCGCCGGCGACGGCGACGGCAGCGCCGACCACGTGCTGGGGGTCGCCGCCTCGCTGGGCCGGGGCCTCGACCACCCGGTGGCCCGGGCCGTCGTCGACGCCGCCCGCGACCGCCGGCTGCCGCTCCCGCCGGTGGAGGTGCTGGCGGCCCGCCCGGGGCTGGGGGTGCGGGGCGTGGTCGAGGGCCGGATCGTGGTGGCGGGCCGGGAGCGGTTCGTCGCCGGCTGGGCCCGCCGGGTGCCGGAGCGGCTGGAGGCGGCCCGGGCGGCCGCCGAGGCCGCGGGGCGGGGCACGCTCCTCGTCGGCTGGGAGGGCGTGGTGCGGGGCGTGGTGGTCCTCGACGACCCGGCCCGGCCCACCGCGCCGGCCGCGGTGACGGCGCTCGCCGAGCTCGGCGTCCGCACGGTGGTGGCCAGCGGCGAGGCGAAGCCGGCGGCCACGGCCCTGGGGGACGCCGTCGGCGCCGCGGGCGTCGTGACCCACGTCCTGCCCGAGGCGACCGGCACCCTGGTGGGCCGGCTGCGCGACGAGGGCCACGCCGTGGCGGTGACCGATCCCGCGCACGGTCCGGCCGACCTGGTGGTGGCGACCACCCACCCGGTCCCCGCCGACCTGTGGACCGCGGTCGACACCCTGCGCCTCCGCCGCCTGGCCGACCGGGTGACCCGGCAGAACGGGGTGCTGGCGGTGGCGCTCCCCGTGGCCTTCGTGCCGTTCGCGGCCGCCGGCGCTCTCGCGCCCCCGGGATCGGCGCTGGTGGCCGCCCTCGTCACCGGGGTGCTGGCCGCCAACGCCCAGCGCGCCCGGCGGTACGCCTCGGCCCGCCCCGCCGCGCACCGCCGGTCGTGAGCTTCGCCGCATCGGGCGCGCCCGTGACCTCGCCCACCTCGAACCGGCCCCCGAAACGGGGAGCCGGCGCCCCGTTTCGGGGGCCGGTTCGGCGCGAGGCCGGCTCCGACCGCCGCGACGCGCCGGGTCAGCTGTGGGTGTGGCTCGGCAGGGTGTCGAGGCGCTCCGACTCGGCGCACGACGAGCACAGGCCGCCCAGCGCGAGGTGGCCGGGCTCCACGGTGAAGCCGTAGTCGCGCTCGACCTGGGCGGCCACCGGCCGGATGAGCGTGGCCGGCACGTCGACCACCGCGCCGCAGCGGCCGCACACCAGGTGGCCGTGATGGTCGTGGCCCAGGTGGTAGACGACCGGGGCGTGCCCCACGTGCAGGTGGGTGACCATGCCGGCCTCCGACAGCCGGTCGAGCGCCCGGTAGATCGTCGACACGTGGATCGCGGGGTGGGTCGCCTGGACGGCGGCCGCGATGTCCTGGGCGGTGAGGTGCTCGTCGGTGCGGTCGAGCACCTCGACCACGGACCGGAGCGCGGTGGTGATCCGACCCCCACGCGCCCGCATGTGGCGCAGGACCGCGTCGACCCGCTCTCCGTCCACGGCCGCATCGTACAGAAACCGCCATCCGGTCGCCGCTGCAGGACCGAAGCTGTAGCAAACGGTTCGCGTTAAGGTCCCGAGGAGGGTCACCGGACCGACCGCAGGACAGGCGACCGCAGGAGGGTGCGTGCACATACCCGACGGGTTCATCGAGGCGCCGACGTCGATCGGTGCCGCCGCGGTCTCGGCCGGCGGGCTGGCCGTCAGCCTCCGCCGCTCGGCGGAGGTGCTGGAGGACAAGGTCGCGCCCATGGCCGGCCTGGTCGCGGCCTACGTGTTCGCCGTGCAGATGCTGAACTTCCCGGTGGCCGGCGGCACCAGCGGCCACCTGCTGGGCGGGGCGCTGGCCGCCGTGCTGGTGGGCCCGTGGGTGGGCTCGCTGTGCATCGCCGTGGTGCTGGCGGTCCAGGCGCTGCTGTTCGCCGACGGCGGCCTCTCGGCGCTGGGCCTCAACGTCCTCAACATGGCGATCGTCGGCGTGTTCGCCGGCTACGGGGTCTTCCTGCTGGCCCGCCGGCTCCTGCCCGCCACCGGCACCGGTGTCGCCGTGGCCTCCGGGGTGGCGGGCCTGGTGTCGGTGGTGCTGGCGGCGCTCGCGTTCGCCGCCGAGTACGCGCTCGACGGCGCCGGCGGCGCCTCGCCGGGCCGGGTGTTCGCCGCCATGGGTGGCGTCCACCTGCTGATCGGCGTCGGCGAGGCCGTCATCACGGCGATGACCGTGCGGGCCGTGGTCGCCGTCCGGCCCGACCTGGTCCACGGCGCCGCGCACCTGGTCCCGGTGCCGCAGCTCGACCCGCCCCGCGTGCCCGTGGAGGACGCGGCGTGAGGCGCCGGCTGGGCCTGTTCGTCGCCGCCGGCCTGCTGGTGGCGCTCGCCCTCGCCTTCTTCGTGGGCCCCGGGGCCAGCAGCTCGCCCGACGGGCTGGAGCGGGTCGCGCTCGACGAGGGGTTCGCCGACGAGGCCGACGACCACCGCCTGGCCGACAGCCCGCTGGCCGACTACGGCGTCGAGGGCGTCGACGACGAGCGCCTGGGCACCGGCCTGGCCGGCGTCGTCGGCGTGGGCGTCACGTTCGTGGTGATGGCCGGCCTCGTGCTGGGACTGCGGGCGGCGGCCCGCCGGCGTCGCTCCCCCGCCGAGCCCGGGCCTGACACCGACACCGCCGACGCCGCCACCAACGCCACCGCACCCGCGCCCGACGCCCAGCCCGAACCCCAGCGCGGGACCGGTTGAGATGAGCGGCGGGCACGGCCACGCCCACGGCCTCTACCGCCCCGGCGACTCGCCGGTGCACCGGCTGGCCCCCGCGGCGAAGGTGGCGGCAACCCTCGCGTTCGTGGTCGCCGTCGTGGCCACGCCCCGGGAGGCCGGCTGGGCGTTCGCGGTCGACGCCGCGCTGGTGGTCGCCGTCGCCCGGGCGGCCCACCTCCCCCTCCCCACCCTGGCCCGGCGCCTGGTGATCGAGGCGCCGTTCGTGGCGTTCGCCCTGTTCCTGCCGCTGGTCGGCGAGGCACCCCGCACCGACGTGCCGGGCCTGGGCGTCTCGCTGTCGGAGCCGGGGCTGTGGGCGGCGTGGAACATCCTGGTGAAGGGCACGCTCGGCGTGGCCGCGACCGTGCTGCTGGCGTCGACCACCTCGGTGGTCGAGCTGCTCCACGGCCTCGACCGGCTGCGGGTGCCGGCGGCGTTCACCACGATCGCCGGGTTCATGGTGCGCTACGGCGAGGTGCTCGTCGGCGAGGCCAGCCGGATGCGCATCGCCCGCCTGTCCCGGGGCCACGACCCCCGGTGGTTCTGGCAGGCCCGGGCGGTGGCGGCCACGGCCGGCACCCTGTTCATCCGCTCCTACGAGCGCGGCGAGCGCATCCACGTGGCGATGCTGTCCCGGGGGTTCACCGGCCGGCGGCCACCGGCGGCCGGTGGTCGCCACGACCACGACGCCCCGCCGGCGTGGGTCGCGGCCGCCGTGCCCGCCGTCGCCGGCGTCGCCGCCCTCGCGGCGCTGGCCGGGGTGGGGGTCGGCCCGTGACCGCGCCCGTGACCGGCGGCGTCGAGGCCGTCCGGTCCCCCGAGCCCGCCGCGCTCGACGTCCGGGGCGTCGCGTACGCCTACCCGGACGGCCACACCGCGCTCCGGCGGGTCGACCTCCGCGTCGAGCCCGGCGAGCGGGTGGCACTGCTCGGCCCCAACGGCGCCGGCAAGACCACGCTGATCCTCCACCTCAACGGCATCCTCCTCCCCGCGGCCGGGGAGGTGCGGGTCGGGGGCCTGCCGGTGGTGAAGGCCAACCTGCGGGAGGTACGGCGCCGGGTGGGCGTCGTCTTCCAGGACCCCGACGACCAGCTGTTCATGCCCACCGTCCGCGACGACGTCGCCTTCGGCCCGGCCAACCTCGGCCGCCGCGGCGCCGAGCTCGACGCCACGGTCCACGACGCCCTGACGGCCGTGGGCATGGCCGACGCCGCCGACCGCCCGCCCCACCACCTCAGCTTCGGGCAGCGCCGCCGGGTGGCGCTGGCCACCGTGCTGGCGATGGACCCCCAGGTCCTGGTGCTCGACGAACCCACCTCGAACCTCGACCCCGCGGCCCGCCGCGACCTGGCCGACATCCTCCGGTCGCTCCCGGTGGCGGCGCTGATCGCCACCCACGACCTGCCCTACGCCCTCGAGCTGTGCTCCCGCACGGTGGTGCTCGACGACGGGGTGGTGGTGGCCGACGGCCCGACCGCCGACATCCTGAGCGACGCCGACCTGCTGGCCGCGCACCGCCTGGAGCTGCCGTTCGGCTTCCACCCCGAGCTCCACCGCTGACGCGCCCG
>DATCLV010000405.1:0-9071 GCA_036563745.1 Acidimicrobiales bacterium
GGCGACATCGCCCAGGCCACGGGCGTGTGGGCCCACCGCGACTGGGACGACATCCTCGAGCACCTGCCGAGGAAGCGGCCCAGCCAGCGGGCCGAGCTGTCCATCGGCTACCGCATCCCGGGCCCGACGATGGACCTGGCCGCCAAGGTGCTGGCCGAGGCCGCGCCGAACCTCCGGCCGCCCGACTCGGTGCGCACCGAGGGCGACGAGCCCCGCCTCATCGCCGTCGGCGCCGGCGAGCTGGCCGCCCGGGTGGCCGAGGTGGCGGCCGAGGAGCGCGACGTCGACGACCCGGGCAGCGTCGCCGTCATCGCCCCCTCGACCCTGGTCGAGGACGTGGCCGCCGCGCTGGACGCGGCCGGCGTCGAGTTCGGTCGGGCGGCCCGCAACGGGCTCGAGCAGCGGGTGACGCTCGTGCCGGTCAGCCTGGTCAAGGGCTTGGAGCTCGACGCCGCCGTGGTCGTCGAGCCGGCCGCCATCGTCGAGGAGGAGGCCCAGGGCATGCGGGCGCTGTACGTGGCGCTCACCCGGGCCACCAAGCGGCTGGCCGTCGTGCACGCCCGCGAGCTGCCCGAGCCGCTCCGCTGAACGCCAGCGCCGCCCTCGCCCGTCCCAGCCACCGGGGCGGGCGCCGTCACGGTCCCGACCGGCGGGCGCGAGCGGTCGTCTACGAGGTCGAGCGCGACGCGTCCGGCACCGTCGTGCTGCACCCGGCGGTCTGAGCCCCGGCCGCCCCGACCCGCGCCCGGCGCCGGGCGCTCACCCGGCCGGCGACCCACGCGGCGGGCAGCGTCACGAGCAGGGGGTCGAGCGAGCTGCGGAACCGCCCGTTCTCCCCGTACTCGATGGCGCTGCCGCCGACGACCACGAACAGCACGGTGGCGGCGGCGAGGGCCCAGGCGACCTCGTGGGGCGACCAGGTCGCCCGCGCGCCCCAGCCCGCCCGCGCCAGGCGCACGGCGGCGACGCCGCCCCGGGCCACGACGAACAGGCTGAGGCCGAGCAGCGACAGCGAGACGGGGACGTCCTCGGTGCCGACCACCGGCATCAGGAACGGCAGGTTCCAGTCGCCCTCGGAGAGCGTGATCGTCGCGGTGGCCAGCAGCGGCCGGTAGAGCCGGTCGATGACGGTCGGCGTCGACGCGCTGGACGTCGGCGACGTGTGGTACGTCATGACCAGGCCGTGCAGGCGGGTCGACAGGTAGCGGCCGGGGTGGTCGCGGACCAGCCGCACGGCGTCGTCCTGGGCCTGCCGGTAGACGGGCAGGAAGCACTCGTGGTTGAAGTTGGCCAGGACCAGGCCGCCGGCGTCCTTGGTGGGCGCGGCGGTCGCCGGGTGGTCGTGGGGGTCGCAGTCGCCGACCCAGCGCTCGTACTGCTCGATCCGCCCCCACGGGTACTCGAGCGCCAGCGGCGACACCCGACCGCGGTCCACGGCGTCCCGGACGTCGTCCGCGGCCATGGCGGCCACCACGCCCCGCTGGAGGTTGAAGCCGAGCCAGCTCGACGTCGTCGGGGTGCCGAAGACGACCGCGTTCTTCAGCATCCAGCCGCCGAGCACGGCGACCGGGAGGCCGAGGGCGAGGGCGGCGTGGCGGCGGGGCACCGGCCGCAGCGCGAGGAGGGTGGCCACGACGGCGAGCACCCAGACGGGGTGGAACAGGCTGCGGAGCAGGCCGCAGAGCGTCGCCACCGCCGCCGTGGCGAGCAGCCACCGGGCGCCGGGCCGCTCCAGGAAGCGCACGGTGCAGGAGAGGACGGCCACCAGCAGGAAGGCCACGAGGATCTCGTAGTGGCCCCAGTGCAGCGCGCTGAGCAGCGACGGGTCGAGGAGGGCGACCGCGACGATCGCCGCCGCGACGAGGGGTCCCCGTCCCCAGCGGACGAGCAGGTCGTGCAGCAGCAGGCCGGTGCCGGCCAGCGCGGCGAGGTTGAGCGCGTAGAGGGTGCCGGGCAGGGGGAGCGGCGACCAGATCAGCAGCCCGACGAGCAGGTTGTACCCCGGCGGCTGGGTGTGCAGGTGCCAGACGCTGCCGAGCGGGTCGTCGCCCAGCACGTCGAGGTCGACGAGCTGCCACTGGCCGGCGATCCGCTCGGTGGCCACGCCCCGCCCGGCGGCGAGCAGCACGGCGGCGGCCACGGCCACCGTGGCGACGACGACGGCCCGCCCGGCCCACAGCCGTGCCGGTGAGCCGGCCGGCCCCGGCGCCGCCGGCGCGGCCCGGGTGTCGCCGTCCGTCCGCTCGTCGGCGTCCGGCGCTTCGGTCGCCGGACCGGACGTCCCCCCAGCCATGCCGCTATCGTACGGCGACGCCGCAGGTCAGGCCGAGGCGGCGATCGCTGGGGCCGCAGGGGAGGGGCGGTTGGCGTGACACAGCCGGCAACCGAGCTGGACCGTTCCTCGTCGACGGCGCCCCCGCCCGGCCAGGACGTCCGGGTCGAGCGGGCCGAGGTGCGCCCGCGGCTCGACCTCTCCCTCCCGCACGTCGACGGGTTCGACGGCATCCGGGGCGTCTTCCTCGTCGTCATCCTGCTCGGCCACCACGGATGGCACCGCATCCCCGGCGCGCTGTTCACCGTGTCGATGTTCTTCACGCTGTCCGGCTACCTCATCGCCACCCTCATGCTGGCCGAGTGGGGTCGGACGGGCCGGGTGTCGCTCGCCCGGTTCTGGGAGCGCCGGGCCCGGCGGCTGCTGCCCGCCGCCTTCGCTGCCGTCGCCTTCGTCGCGGTGCTCGAGTGGTGGTTCGGCGTCGGCGGCGGCCCGCGGTTCCGGGGCGACCTGCTGAGCGCCCTCGGCTACGTCGCCAACTGGCGGATGGCGTCGTCGGGCACGGACTACGCGGCCAACTTCCTCATGGAGTCCCCGGTCCAGCACTTCTGGTCGCTGGCCATCGAGGAGCAGTTCTACCTGACCTTCCCGCTGCTGTTCGTCGGGGTCATGCGGCTCGCCCGGCAACGGTGGGGTGCCGTCGGCGTCGTCTGCGGGGTGCTGGCCGTCGCCTCGTTCGTGGCCGCGTGGGTCTCCTCCGCCCGCCACGGCAACCTCGGGATCACCTACTACGCCACCTACACGCGGGCCAGCGAGATCCTCGTCGGCGTGACGCTGGCGTTCGTGCTGGCCGCCCCGGCCGTCCGGCGGTTCCTGGCCAGCGATCGGGGCGTGCGGCTCGCCGCCGGGGGCGCCGTCGTGGCGGCGGTCGGCTACGGGTGGCTCATCACGAACGTCGGGCTGGACCACCCGTTCACGTTCCGCGGTGGCACGATCCTCAACGCGCTGTGCACCGCGCTGATCGTCGTGGCGTGCACCAGCCCCCGGCCCGGGCTCGTCGTGCGGGGCCTCTGCCTGGCGCCGTTCCGGTACC
Organism: Acidimicrobiales bacterium; assembly: GCA_036563745.1. Classification (GTDB taxonomy): domain Bacteria; phylum Actinomycetota; class Acidimicrobiia; order Acidimicrobiales; family VFJN01; genus DASXTK01. Next base: position 3,366 of record DATCLV010000405.1, read on the forward strand.
TCGGGATGGCCACCTACGGCATCTACCTGTTCCACCTGCCCGTCTACATGCTCCTCGACGGGGAGCGCACCGGGCTGGGGTTCTGGCCGCTCTTCGTCGTGCGGGTCGCCGCGATGGCGGTGCCCGTCCTGATCTCGTACCACCTCCTCGAGTCGCCGTTCCGGTTCCGCCTGCCGATGCCCCGCCGCCGGCTCGCGCTCGTGCTGGGCGTGCCGGGCGCCCTCGTCGCCCTGATCGTGCTCGTGGTGCCGGTGTCGACCGCCCACACGGTCGACCTGGCGGGGGCCGCCGAGCAGGACCACCCGCTCGTGCCCGACGCGGTCGTGCCGGTCGATGGCGCCGAGCCCGCCGCCCGCGTCCTGCTGGTGGGGGACTCGATCACCTGGACGATGTTCGTCGGCCTCGAGGCGTGGAACCGCGACCACCCCGACGCCCAGGTGCACGTCGACGCCCACTTCGCCGTGGCCTGCCCGCTGGCCGAGCCCGGGCCGGTGCGTTTCCTCGGCCGGATCGAGGAGCCCTTCGAGAGCTGCCGGCGCCTGCGCCCCGAGCTGCCCGACACGCTGGCGGGCGCGGACTACGACGCCATCGTCGTCACCCTGGGCGGGAAGGACCTGAGCGACCGCGAGGTCGCGGGCGCCTGGCGTCACCCGGGCGACCCGGTCTTCGACGAGTGGCTGCGCCCCCAGATCCGGGAGCTGGCCGACGTCGTGGCCACCGAGGGCGTCCCGGTGTTCTGGTCCGAGGTGGCGCACGTGCGCATGGCGCGGCCCAACGACCCGACGAGCGACTGGCGCGACTACCCCGACAACGACCCCGCCCGGGTCGATCGCATGAACGAGCTGTACCGGGAAGAGATCGAGGGCCGGCCCGGGTTCACGCTGCTGCCGGTCGACCAGTGGCTGCACGGGTTGCCCGGCGGGGAGTTCAACCGTGAGTACCGGGGCGACGGGGTCCACTTCACGGAGAAGGGTTCGGAGGCGTTCGCCGCCTGGCTCGTGCCCCAGATCCTCGAGGCCGTCGAGGGCGGCGGTCCGGCGGTGGCGCCGACGAGGTCGGGAGGGTGAGCCGGTGAGCACGACGGACGAGGCCACGAGGGTCACCGACGTCGCGGCGGTCGACGACCCGCCCGCCGGCCAGGCGCCGGAGGGCGAGCGGCCCGGCGGTGGCGGTCCGGGGCCCGGTGACCCGTCGCGGCGCGGCCCGCTACGGGTCGACCAGCGGCGGTGGCTGGTCGCCATCGTCGTCGTCGGCGCGGTGCTGCGGCTGGTCTGGCTGATCTGCAACCACGTCGAGCCGCCCCGGACCATGCTCGAGTCAGGCGACCAGTACTCCTACTGGTACTACGGCAACGCCATCGCCGACGGCGAGGGCTACATCAGCTACGTCACCGGCGAGGCCACCGCCTACTACCCGATCGGCTACCCCGCGATCCTGGCCGGCCTCATCTGGGTGGCCGAGCGGGTGTCCTCCGAGGTCGACCTGATGCTCGTGATCGGGGCGTTCCACGCGGTCGTGTCGTCCGCCACGGTGGCGCTGACCTTCGTCGTGGGGCGCCGCCTGCTCGGGACGACGACCGGCCTCGTCGCCGCCGGCCTGATGGCCGTCTTCCCGAACCAGATCTACCAGGTCACGTCGCTGCAGCTCGAGACCACCTTCACCTTCCTCGTGATGGCGACGCTGGCGATCGCCGTCGACCACGACTGGGCGACGGGCCCGCCCTCCCGCCGGCGCCTGGCGGCCGTCGGCGCGGTCCTCGCCGTCTCCATGCTCGTGCGGCCGTTCTCCGCCCCGGTGCTGGTGGCGCTCCTGCTGGCGCTCCTGGTCGCGGGGGCCGGTTGGCGCCGAGCGCTCGCCCTCCTCGCCGTGCCCGTGCTCGTCGTCGTGGCCGCCTTCACACCGTGGACGATCCGCAACGCCATCGCCTTCGGCGACTTCATCCCGTCGTCCACGAACATGGGCGACACGCTGTGCATCGACCGCAACCTCGACGCCACCGGCGGGTTCCGCTGGGCGATGCACGACGGGTGCGTCGACCCGAACCTGCCCGAGCACTCGCGCAACCGGGGCAACACGACGAAGGCCCTCGAGTTCGTCCTCGAGCACCCCGACCGGGAGCTGCTGCAGATCGTGCGCCGGGCGAAGCTGATCTTCGCCGAGGACAACGACGGCATCCAGGCGGTCGAGACGATGGGCAGCGGCGAGATCTTCTCGCCCGGCACCCGGCGGTTCTTCGTCGAGACGGCCGACTGGTACTTCCACGTCGTGCTGGTGGGGGCCGTGCTCGGCCTGCGCCGGGTCCTGCGGGACACGCCCCGGGCCGAGCGGCTGCTCGTCGTCGTGCCGTTCGGGGCGCTGATCGCCATCCCGCTGCTCCTGTGGGGCAACCCCCGGTTCCACCTGCCGTACGTCCCCTTCCTCGCGCTGTGCGCGGCGGCGACGGCCACGGCCGTCCACGCGCGCCTGGCGGGGCGTCGGTCGGCCGCCGCCGCGGTCGGCGCCGACGCCGGGTCGCACGACGAGCAGGCCGTGACGGTGGAGGGCTGACCGCCGTCCGTCCTCGCGCCGGCGCGCCGGACGCCGGGATCGGCCACGCCGCCGGCCACCTGGCCGGCCGCGGTCTCCGCCGGCCGCGCGCCGGGCGCTAGCGTGACCGCCCGGTGACCACTGACGTGGGCGTCGAGCCCGAGGCGAGCAGCGACCAGGAGGCGACCGGTTCGGCGTCTCCGCCCTGGCACCAGCGCTGGTGGGCGGTGGCCGCCGCGCTGGTCGTGGCCGACACGCCGATCGTGGTGGCCACGGTGCGGGCGCTGCTGCGCGGCTGGCAGCCGCTGGGCGACAACGGGATCCTGCTCGTGCGGGCGATGGACGTCGGCACCCGGCACCACCCGCTGCTGGGCTCGTGGACCTCGGCCTCGCTGCCGCTGGGCGAGCACGTGAACAACCCGGGGCCGCTCTACTTCGACCTGCTGGCGCTGCCCGTCCGGGTGCTGGGGCCCTGGGTCGGCCTGGCCGTCGGCGTCATGCTCGTGAACGTCGCGGCCACGTCCCTGGCCGTGCTCGTGGCGCGGCGCAGCCTCGGGGTCGAGGCGATGGCGGCCGTCGCGCTGGGGGCGGCCCTCCTCCAGTTCGCGATGGGCAGCGAGCTGCTGTTCGACGTGTGGCAGCCCAACGCGCTGGTGCTGCCCTTCTTCGCCTTCACCGTGGTCGTCGCCGCCCTGGCCGCCGGCGACCGCGCCATGCTGCCCTGGGCGCTCGGCGTGGGCAGCGTCGTGGTGCAGACCCACATGAGCTACGCGCCGGTGGTCGCGCTGCTGGTCCTGGTCGGCCTGGTGGCCGCCGTGTGGGCGGGCCGCCGGGCCGCCGCGGCCGGCGAGCCGGCGCCGAGCTGGCGGCGGCCGCTCGCCGTGGCCGGGGTCGTCGTCGTCCTGGCGTGGTGCCAGCCGCTGGTCGAGCAGTTCACGGCCGAGGACGACGGCAACCTGACCCGGATCGTCGAGGCCGCCACCTCGGACGAGGACGACACCGCGGCGCACGGGCGGGGGCGGGCCACGCGCCTGCTGGCCCAGGTCGAGGTGGCGGGGCCCTGGTTTGCGCCCGGCACCTACGCCGAGCCGTTCAGCCACCGCACCGGCCTGAACCCGAAGATGCCCGGGGTGGTCGGCATCGGGCCCGCGGTGGCGATCGTCGTCGCGGTGACCGCGGCGCTCCTCGGCCTCACCGTCTGGGCCCGGCGCAGCGGTCGCGACCGGGTGGCGGCGCTGCTCCTCGTCGCGCTCGCCGCCCACGGCGCGGTCTGGTTCGCGGTGTCGATCATGCCGATCGGCATCGGCGGGATGTCGCCGCACACCCTGCGCGTCCTGTGGCCGGTCGGGGCGCTGGTCAGCGTCGCGGGCCTCACCGCCCTCCTGTCGGCCCTGGGCCGTCGCCCGGCCCTGTCGTCCTGGCTCGTCGGCGCGGTCCTGGTCGGCGCCGCGGTCGTCGCGGGGTTCGACCTGCCCACCCGGCCGCAGCCGACCGGGCCCACCGCCGACCGTGACGCCCTGCCCGCCGCGCTCGAGCTGGTCGGCGGCCTGGACGCCCTCGAGGGGCGGGGCCCGGTGCTGTTCGACCCCGAGACGCTGCGCTTCGCCGAGCCGTACTCGGGGCTGGTCTTCGCCGAGCTCCGGCACCGCGGGATCGAGTTCACCTTCGACGACGAGGGGTTCGGCCGCCAGTTCGGCGAGGGTCGCCGGGAGGACGGCTCCGCCGAGCTGCGGATGTGGCTCGTGGAGGGCCCGCGGGCCGAGGAGGTGCCGCCGGGGGTCGAGCGGGTCGGCTACGCGGAGGGGCCCTGGGCGCCGGTCGCGCTGTTCGTCGAGCCGGTGGATGGCGACGACGGCGACGGGACCGGCTGACCCTCGAGGTGGCGGCCGGCGCGGCGCAGCGCCCGGTGGATGGCGAGGAGGTCGACGGCGGCGCGGACCCGGGCCCGCAGCGTCAGCTTCGAGCCCGGGGCCTCGGACCAGGCCCGCAGCGGGACCTCGACCATCCGGTGGCCGGGGAGGCGCAGCAGCCGGCCGAGCAGCTCGACGTCGAACGCCCACCGGCTGACGAACGGCTCGCGCAGCGCGTCCCGCAGCCCGTCGCTGGCCCGGAACACCTTGGCACCGCACTGCGTGTCGTAGATCGGCGTCCGCAGGACGAGGCTGCTGGCGGTGGCGAACAGCCGCCCGGAGTAGTGGCGGGCGGCGGAGCGGCGGATGTCGGCGCCCAGCAGGGCCACCCGGCTGCCGAGCACCGCGTCGACGGTCGGGTCGTCGCGCAGGGCGGCGACCAGGCGGGCGACCTCCTCCGGCGGGGTGGCGAAGTCGGCGTCGCAGTAGCCGACGACGCCGGCGCCCTGGTCGAGCGCGGCCAGCAGCCCGCGCCGGACGGCCTCGCCCTTGCCCCGGTTGGCGTCCAGGCCGAGCACGCCGAACCGGTCGGGCGCGGACGTCGCGAGCCGCTGGAGCAGCGCCCGGGTGCCGTCGGTCGAGCCGTCGTCCACGAGGAGCACCCGGGCGCCGGCCGCCTCGGCGAGCCGGTCGAGCCGGGCGGGGTCGAGCCGCCGCTCCTCGTTGAAGCAGGGGACGACGAGGGTGCAGGCTTCGCCCATCACGAGCCGGTGCCGCCGGGGGCGCGGGGCCGGCACACCGCCCAGGTCGACAGGCCCGGGGCGACGACGCCCCGGCGGGCCAGCCACCGGCCGACCGCGGCGTCGGCGGCCAGCGCCCCGCTGACCGCCCGGGTGAGCGCGGGGCCACCGCGCCAGGCGCCGATGCCGTGCGACGGGGGCGGCCCGACCAGCCGCTCCCGCACGACCTCGGCGGCCCGCACGGGCACGAGCGAGGCGAACAGGCCGCCGCGCTCGACGACATCGAGGCGGGGGGCGAGCAGCGCCCGCAGGCGGCCGGGGGAGTAGCGGCGCCGGTGGTCGAGGGCCTCGTCGTGCGACGAGAACAGCCGCTGGTAGGCCGGGACGCTCACCACGACGAGCGCGCCCTCGGCGAGGTGGGGCAGCACCGAGCGGTCGAGGAACCCGGCATCGTCGTCGATGTGCTCGAGGACGTCGAGCAGCAGGACGAGGTCGAAGGTGCCCGACGGCTCCTCGGCCGTGCGGACCACGCCGGGCGGCAGGTCGGCGGCCAGGTCCTCGCTGCGGTAGTTGACGTCCCAGCAGACGAT
>DATCLV010000406.1:0-1717 GCA_036563745.1 Acidimicrobiales bacterium
CGACCCGGCGCGGCACACCACCAGGTCGGCGGCTGCCAGCGACGTCGGCATGTCGTCGTCGTACTCCACGGGCTGGTAGCGCAGCGGCGCGCTCGGCGACAGCGGCGGGCCCCCGGCCATCAGCTCCTCCCAGTCGCGCCGGCCCACGATGTGGCGGACGTGCAGGTCGGTCCGCGACGACCACCGCTTCAGCGCCGCGAGCACGGCCTTGTTGATCTTGAGCGCCCCGAGCGAACCGCCGAAGATCAGCAGCACCTTGCGGCCCGGGTAGACGTCGAGCTTGTGGCGGGCGGCCTCGACGTCGTGCCGGCGGTCGATGGCCAGGATCTCGGGCCGCACCGGGTTGCCGGTGACGACCGCCCGCGGCAGCGGTGTGTCGGGGAACGACACCGCGCACACCTTGGCGAACCGGCCCACCAGCCGGTTGGCGGCGCCCGGGGCGGCGTTCTGCTCGGCGACGACGATCGGGATGCGGCGCACCACGGCCGCCAGCGCGCACGGCACCGAGGCGTAGCCGCCCACCGACACCACCACGCGGGGCCGCAGCCTGCCCACGAGCCGCCAGGCCTGGCCCAGCGCCTTCAAGAGCTGCAGCACCGAGCGGACGTTCTGCAGGCTGATCCGCCGCTCGATCCCCCGGCCCGGCAGCAGCGTCGACGGGTGCCCCGAGGTGGGGAAGAGCTTGGCCTCCAGGCCCCGCTCGCTGCCCACCAGGTGGACGGCCCCCGGCGGGTGGCCCTGCTCGGTGATGGCGCGGGCGATCGCCAGCGCGGGCATCACGTGGCCGGCGGTTCCCCCGCCCGCCACCAGGGCGTAGCACCCGGTCCGCGCGGCGTGGCGCCCCGGCCCCCGCGGCTCCTGGCGACCCGTCACGTCAACGCTCCCTCGAAGTCGGCCTCGGCATCCGGTCCACCCTCGCGCGCGCCGACCCCCGCCCCGGCACGGGAACGGCGCGCGCTCGACCGGTCGCCGTCGAACCCGTCGGTCGTGCCGGCCGCGGCGCCCCGGGAGCCCGGGGTGACCGCCCGGCGGGCCACCGCCAGCAGCAGGCCGGCGGCGCCCATGCTGAAGATCAGCGACGAGCCGCCGTAGCTCACGAACGGGAGCGGCACGCCGGTGACCGGCAGAAGGCCCGCCACCACGCTGATGTTCACGAACGCCTGGAACAGGAACCAGGCCGTGACCCCGACCGCCAGCAGCATCCCGAACCGGTCCGGGGCGTGGAGCGCCACCCGGACGCCGAGGATGCCGAACAGCACGAACAGCGCCACCACGACCAGCGCCCCGACCAGGCCCAGCTCCTCGCCGATGATCGTGAAGATGAAGTCGCTGTGGGCGAAGGGCAGGAAGCCGAACTTGGCGCGGCTGCCGCCCAGGCCGCTGCCGGCGAAGCCGCCGGACGCCAGACCCACCAGCGACTGGACGCTCTGGTAGTTCTCGCCCTGGGGGTCGCCCATCGGGTTGAGGAACGACAGCACGCGCTCACGCCGGTAGTCGGTGGAGACCGCCAGCACGGCAGCGATGGCGAGGCCCGCCCCCGTCGCCAGGGCGAACGGGAGCAGCCGCACGCCGGCGACGAAGCACAGGGTCAGGGCGATGCTGGTGAGCACCACGGTGGTGCCCAGGTTGGGCTGGAGCATGATGAGCCCGCCGACCACCGAGAGCGCCACCACCACCGGGACCAGCGTCGCCTGGACGTTGTGCATCTTGTTGGCCC
>DATCLV010000416.1:0-4025 GCA_036563745.1 Acidimicrobiales bacterium
AGAACTACCTGACGTCCCGCCGTGACGACTTCGGCCACTACGCCGAGGTGCTCATCCCGTTCTTCGTGTCGCGGCAGATCTACGCGGGCGCCGGGAAGGTGCTGCAGACGGCCCGGGGCGCCATGTACTGCATCGCCCAGCGGGCCGAGCACATCTGGGAGGGCGTGTCGTCGGCGACGACCCGCAGCCGCCCGATCATCAACACCCGCGACGAGCCCCACGCCGACGCCGAGCGCTACCGGCGCCTGCATGTGATCGTGGGCGACTCGAACATGAGCGAGTACACGACGTTCCTCAAGGTGGGGGCGACGTCGATCCTCCTGCGGATGCTCGAGGACCCCACGTTCGTGCTGCGGGACATGACGTTGGAGAACCCGATCCGGGCGATCCGCGAGATCAGCCACGACCTCACGTGCAAGCGCACGGTGCGCCTGGCCAACGGCCGGGAGGCCTCGGCGCTCGACATCCAGAGCGAGTACCTGGAGCGGGCCCAGCGCTACGCCGAGACGAAGGGCCTGTCGCCGCTGGAGGAGCAGGCCCTCAAGATGTGGGAGCACTGCCTCACCCGGCTGGCCGACGACCCCTACACGCTCGACCGCGAGGTCGACTGGGTCATCAAGCACAAGCTGATCGACGGCTACTGCGACCGGAACGACCTGGCGCTGTCGCACCCGAAGGTCTCGCTGATCGACCTGCAGTACCACGACGTCAACCGCGAGCGCGGCCTCTTCTACAAGATGCAGGAGCGGGGCCTGGTCGAGCGGGTGACCGACGACAAGGCGATCGACGAGGCCGTCGAGGTGCCGCCGCAGACCACCCGGGCCCGCCTGCGGGGCGAGTTCATCCGCCGGGCCAAGGAGCGCAAGCGCGACTACACGGTCGACTGGGTGCACCTGAAGCTCAACGACCAGGCCCAGCGCACGGTCCTCTGCAAGGACCCGTTCCGCTCCCGTGACGAGCGGGTCGAGCGCCTGATCGCCAGCCTGTAGGGCCCGGGCGCCCGCAACGCCGGGCCCGCAGGGCGGCACTATCGTCGCCGGGATGCCCAGCTTCGTCACCGCCGTCGTCACCGAAGTGCTCGAGGAGCGGCCGGGGCTGCAGCGGGTGGCGACCGACGGCGGCCGGGCCTACGTGCTCGTCGACCTGGTGGGGCCGGTGGCGGTGGGCGACCGGGTGGTGCTGAACACCACGGCCGTCGGGCTCGGGCTGGGCACCGGCGGCTGGCACGTCGTGCACTGGAACCTGGCCCGTGAGGAGTGGTCGCAGCCGGGGCCCGGGCACATCGTGAAGCTGCGCTACACGAGCCTCCAGGCCGACGTGGGCAGCACCGAGGAGCACCACCCCGACCTCGCGGAGGAGCTCGACGGCACGCCGGTGGTGGCGTGCTCGCTGCACAGCCAGGCCGGCGTCGTCGCCGCGGTGGCCCGGCACCTGCGGCCCGAGGCCCGCATCGCCTACGTGATGACCGACGGCGCCGCCTTGCCGCTGGCGCTGTCGAACCTCGTCCACGAGCTCCGGGCGACGGGGGTGCTCGACGCCACGGTGACCGCCGGCCACGCGTTCGGCGGCGACCACGAGGCCGTGTCGATGCCCTCGGCGCTGGCGATCGCCCGACACGTGGCGGCGGCCGACCTGATCGTCGTGGGCATGGGCCCCGGCGTGGTGGGGACCGGCTCGTCGCTCGGCACGACGGCCGTCGAGGTGGCGTGGGTGGTCGACACGGTGGCCGCGCTGGGTGGTCGGGCCGGCGTGTGCGCCCGGGCGTCGGGCGCCGACCCGCGGGAGCGGCACCGGGGGGTCAGCCACCACACGGTGACAGCCCTGCGCCTGGCCCGGACGACCCCGGCGGTGCCCCTCCCGCCGGAGCTGTCGGCCCTGGTGGAGGACGATCCCGAGCTGGCGGCGGCGCTCGCGGGCGTCGTGGCGGTCGACCCGCCGGACGTGACCAAGGTGTTCGAGGCCCTGGGCCTGGGGCCGGTCCGGTCGATGGGCCGCGGCCCGGCCGAGGACCCGCTGTTCTTCGCCACGGCGGGTGCTGCGGGGGCCTGGCTGGCCGCGGCCGGCCAGTAGTCTCGGGGGCGGTGTCGAAGGCCAAGCTCGAGCGTCTCCTCAACCTCACGGCCCTGCTGATCGAGACGCCCCGGCCGCTGGCCGCCCAGGAGATCCACGAGCGGATGGAGGGCTACCCGGACGACGCCGTGGCGTTCCGGCAGGCCTTCGAGCGCGACAAGCGCGACCTGCGCGACATGGGCATCCCGCTGGTAGTCGAGCCGGTGCCCGGGGTGGCGCCGACGGTCGACGGCTACCGGATCCCCAAGGACCGCTACTACCTGGCCGACCCGGGGCTCGACCCGGACGAGCTGGCGGCCCTGCACCTGGCGGCCAGCGCGGTGCGGCTGGAGGGCTCGGCGGCCGACGACGCGCTCGACAAGCTGGGCGCGCTGGGCGGCGGTCCCGTCCCCGGCACGTCGGGGGTCGACGTGGCGGCGCTGCCGGCCCGCACCGACCTGGGGGCGTTCTTCGGGGCTGTGGTCGACCGCCGGCCGCTGCGGTTCACCTACCGCGACGAGCCCCGCGTGGTCGACCCGTACCGCCTCGACTTCCAGCGGGGCCGCTGGTACCTGAGCGGCTGGGACCACGGCCGCCGGGGCGAGCGGATCTTCCGGCTCGACCGGATCGCCGGCGAGGTCGAGGTGCTGGACGGCCCGTCGTTCACCCGCCGGCCCACGAGCGGCCGGCCGGGGCCGGCCGACCCGTGGCAGCTCGGCGACGGCGACCCGGTGCTGGCCCGCCTGCTGGTCGACGCCGACCAGGCGCCGTGGGTGGAGGACCACCTGGGCGCGGCGTCGGTGGTGGAGCGCCGGCCCGACGGGTCGGTGGTGGTGGAGCTGCCGGTCACCAACCGGGAGAGCTTCCGGTCGCTGGCGCTCACGTTCCTCGAGCACGCCGAGGTGCTGGCCCCGGACGACCTCCGCCGCGAGATGGTCGAGTGGCTGACGGCGCTGGCCACCGACGACACCGAGGCGGCCGGCGACCGCGCCGCCGACGACGCGGCGGCGTCCGAGGCCGCCGGCGCCGGGAGGGGCGCGCCGTGAGCCCGCCGGCGCAGCGGCGGTCGGCGCCCGACCGGGTGCTGCGGATGCTCAGCATCGTCCCGTGGATCGCGGCGCAGGACGGGCCGCGGGTCGGCGACGTGTGCGAGCGGTTCGGCATCGGCCGCAACCAGCTGCTCGACGACCTCAACGTGATCCAGTTCGTGGGCCTCCCGCCCTACACGCCCGACATGCTCATCGACGTCGTGTTCGAGGGCGACCGGGTGTGGGTGCGGTTCGCGGACGTGTTCTCGCGGCCGCTGCGGCTCACGCCCAACCAGGCCCTGGGCTTGGTCGCGGCCGGCGCCGCGCTGGTGGGCGCCGGCGCCGCGGGCGGCGAGGAGGGCCCGCCGGGCCCGCTCGCCACGGGGCTGGCGAAGCTGGCGAAGATGCTCGGCATCGCGCCCGACGAGGCGCTGTCGATCCGCCTGGGCCCGTCGCGCCCCGAGATCCTGGACACGCTGCGGGCCGCGGTCGCCGAGCGGCGGCGGGTGCGGCTCGACTACTTCACCTACAGCCGCGACGCCCGGACCGTGCGCGAGGTCGACCCCTACCGGGTGTTCGCCGCCGACGGCGCCTGGTACCTGTTCGGCCACTGCCACTCGGCGCAGGGGGAGCGGCTGTTCCGCGTCGACCGGGTGGCGGCCGCCGAGCCGCTGGACGTGACGTTCACCCCGCCCGAGGGCGTGGAGGAGGCCCGGCCGTCGCTGCTGGCGGTGGCGCCCGACACGCCGCGGGTGACGCTGGAGCTGCCACCCGACGCCCGCTGGGTGGTCGACACCTACCCGGTCGAGGAGGTGGTCGACCTCGACGGCGGCCGGGTGCGGGTGCGCCTGGCGGTCACCTCGCGGGCGTGGCTGGCGCGGCTGCTGCTGCGCCTGGGCCCCACGGCGGTGGTGGTCGACGCCACCGACCCGGCGCTGCGCCACACCG
>DATCLV010000426.1:0-3282 GCA_036563745.1 Acidimicrobiales bacterium
GCGCAGCAGGGCGGCGCGAATGAGCGGAGCGGCCGCGCTGGCGAGGGTACGCCGCCAACCGGCGCGGGCGGCGACCTCGCGGACGATGTCGTCGAGGCTGTGGCGCTGGTACCGCAGCAGGGCCTGGCTCTCGGTGGTGTCCAGCCAGTCGGTCGGGTACCGGGTGTCGGTGCTGAACGCCTCGTCCGGCAGCGGATCAATGCCCATCGCCGCCAGCATCCGGGCGATGTACTCACGGTAGGTGACCTGGCAGCGGGGGCCGCCGCCGAGCAGGAGCACGCGGCCCCACACCTCGGGCGTCTCGATGGCCTGGGCGAGGGCGAAGCCCGCGTCCCGGGGGTCGAGCGCCTCGATCCGGCCGTTCGGGTTGTTGTCGAACATGATCCGGGGTGGTCGCCGCAGCCCGAGGATGGGGACGTCGGCCAGGCGCACGATGCACCACGACAGGCGGCTCGCGCGCACCAGCGCCTCGGCCTCGATCTTGTGCTCGGCGTACGGGTTCGTGGGAACCAACGGGTCGTCGGCCCGGACCGGCGGTGGACGGTCCATTGTGTACCCGTGCACGTTGAACGATGAGGTGAACAGCAGGCGCGGGGGCGTCGGCTGGGCCTCGCAGGCGGCGATCACGGCGGCCGTACCGTCCACATTGACCGCTCGGGCCCGCTCGGGGTGGGCGTCGGCCGCCGGCGGCAGGATCGCCGCGAGGTGGATGACCACGTCGACGCCCGCCACCGCCTGGTCGACCGCGGCGCGGTCCGTGACGTCGCCCCACACGGTCGGCACGCCGAGACGCCGAGCGGCGCGCCGGGTGGCGGCGAACCGGGGCGACAGGACCCGCACCTCGTGGCCGCGCCGACGCAACTCGGGCAACGTATGCGTGCCGACGTGGCCGTAGCCTCCCGTGACCAGGACCCGCACGGCCCCGCAGTCTAGTCCCGACCAGGACACAGATGATCATGCAGAGCGAGGCGGCGTCCGGCGGCCAGGCCCCCGCGCAGGCGCGGCCAGGAGGGGCACCCCGACCGACCGGAGGGGCACCCCGACCGGGCAATGACGCCTGATAACGAGTGACGACCGCCCAGGATACGCGTTGCCATCCCCACACGACGCATTCCCGGAGAACGCCGCGGCATCAGCGCTCTGTGATCTTTCGCTGCCCTTGACGGAACCGGCCCTCGATGAGAATGTGGCGCCGGCCACTCCACGAGAGTGGCCTCCGCCTACGCACCCGTGTGCGGGGCGCAGCCGAGGAACAAAGGAGTCCACATGGCTGAAGTTGCCCAGATCAAGCGGCGTCGGCGGTTGCTGGTCGCCGCCGCGGGAGCCGGATCGCTACTCGCGCTCACCCTGGTGTCGGTGCCGACTGCCCACGCTCTCGGTTTCGGCGCCGCCTGCGAAAACCGCAACAACAACACGTACGACAAGCTGCTGGAGTGCGTGACCCTCGAGGGGGTCATGGAGCATCTGGAGGCGTTCCAGGCGATCGCCGACGCCAACGACGACGAGTTCTTCCCCGGCAGCCGCCGCGCCGGCACCGCGGGTTACGACAACAGCGCCGCCTACGTCGCCGGTCTGCTCGAGGATGCCGGCTACCAGGTGACGTTGCACGAGTTCGAGTTCGCGTTCCAGTTCCCCGCCCTGCTGCGGCAACTCACCCCGGTCGACGAGGAGTACCCGACCGGCCCCTTCACCGGCAGCGGCGGTGGCGACGTCACCGGCGCCGTGATCCCCGTCGACCTTGCCCTGGCCGACCCGCCCACCTCGACCAGCGGCTGCGAGGCCACCGACTTCGCGTCGGCGGACTGGAGCGGTGACAGCGACATCGCGCTGATCCAGCGCGGGGCCTGCACCTTCGCCGACAAGGTGGCCAACGCCCAGGCGGCCGGGGCCGAGGCTGTGATCATCTTCAACCAGGGCGACGCGCCCACCTCCGACCGCCAGGGCCTGATCGTCGGCACGCTGGGCGACTTCGTCGCCGATATCCCCGTGGTCGGCGCCAGCTTCGCCCAGGGCCAGGCGCTCGCCCAGGCCGGCAGCACCGCGCACGTCCAGACGCGGACGCCCGAAACCCGGACCTCGGTCAACGTCATCGCCGAGAAGCCCGGCAAGAACCCGAACAACGTCGTGATGGCCGGCGCCCACCTGGACGCCGAAGTCGCCGGCATCAACGACAACGGCAGCGGGGCGGCGGCCCTGCTCGAGACGGCGCTGATGATGGCGAAGCTCAAGCCGGAGAACACGCTGCGCTTCGCCTGGTGGGGCGCCGAGGAGGCCGGCCTGGTCGGCTCCACCGCCTATGTGGAGAGCCTGTCCCAGGCCGAGCTGGACCGTATCGCGCTCTACATGAACTACGACATGGTCGGCTCGCCGAACTACATATTTATGGTTTACGACGCTGACGAGTCGACCTTCCCGGCGCCGGTGCCGGTGCCGCCCGGCTCCCAGGCCATCGAGGACGTGTACGAGGCGTACTACACGATGATCGGTGAGCCGTACGACGACACCGAGTTCTCGGGCCGCAGCGACTACGAGGCGTTCATCCTGGCCGGCATCCCGTCATCCGGCCTGTTCACCGGCGCCGAGGTGATCAAGACGGAGCAGCAGCAGGCGATCTGGGGCGGCGTGGCCGGCGAGCAGTTCGACCAGTGCTACCACCTCGCCTGCGACGACATCAGCAACATCGACCCGCACGCACTCGAGGTGAACAGCGACCTCATCGCGTTCGCGATGCTCACCTTCGCCTACTCGACCGAGTCGGTGAACGGTGTTCCGGGCGCGAAGGTGCCCGGCCCGCCGGCCCACCTGCCTCCGCCCGCCGGGCCGCAGGGCACGTTCGTCGAGAGTGACGGCGGCGGCCACGGCCCCGGCCTGGTCGTGTCGTAACGCCACCCCAACTCGGGCTGGGCGGTCGGTCGTCGTGATCGGCCGCCCAGCCCGAGTCCTCTTTGAGGTACGGATCGGGTACGGACGTGGTCGCTGTCCAGGCCGGCCGGGAAAACCGCGGCGTGCCGGTTTGGTGCCCGTGGCCGCGCGGCACCACCACCGGCGCGACCTGGGTGCCTCGCGCCGCCCGGCGTACGTGCCCGAGGCACCGTTAGGCATCGTCGCCGGTGGGGCCGGCCGTCGTCGCGTCCAGGTCGCCGTCGGTGGTGAGGATGATGTCCTTGTCGCGGGTGACGTGGTAGGTGCGCCCGTCGGGCAGGGTCCAGGTGGTGACCCGGCCGCGGGTGGTCTGCTGGTCGGTGACGCGGACGCCGGGGGCGTGGCGCAGGGTGTGGTGGC
>DATCLV010000427.1:0-2307 GCA_036563745.1 Acidimicrobiales bacterium
GCATGGGTGTGCTGTCCTTCCGCCCAATGATGATGCGTCAGGTCGGCTTTCGACCTGGGGAGGACAGTACGAAACATGACTTAAGTAGTCAACTTTGTGCGTCAGGTGGGATTGGTGGGATTGGTAGGGAAAGGGGGGAAGGGCCAGGACGGCCGCCCCGGGGCGCCGTCACACCCCCGGCCGATTCGCCCGGGCCCCGCCGGATCCCGCCGGGCCCGCCGGAACCTCGCCGTCAGAACCCCGGCGGCGGCACGAAGCCGCCGAGCAGGCGCTCCAGGTGCCCGGCCACCGCGACCGCCGTCCGGTCCTCCAGGTGCGGCGCCACCACCTGCACCCCCACCGGCAGCCCGGTGGGCGTCCGGCCGACCGGCGGCACCGCCACCGGCAGCAGCAGCGCCCCGAACGCGCCGTTCCAGTACACGCTGTCGAGGTAGGGCCGGGTCTCGCCGTCGACCTCGATCGTGCGGCTCGTCATCTCGGTGTCGGTGTCGTGCGGGAACGCCGCCGTCGGCACCACCGGCGCCACCAGCACGTCGTGGTCCTCGAAGAACCGGGCGAAGGCGGCGCGGTGGCGGGCCCGGGCCTCGTTCGCCCGCAGCCAGTCGCGGTGGCGCTGGGTGATGGCCCGGAGGCTGCGCACCCGGCTGTCCTCGTCGGGCGAGGCGGGCGGCAGGCCGTCGGCCGCGGCCGCGAACCCCGCGAACACGTCCTCGGGCAGGCCGGCGAACATCAGCGGCACCACCAGCCGCTCCCACGAGCGGGCCAGCTCGCCCAGCCCCACCGGCGGGGACACCGGGGTCACCACCGCGCCGGCGTCGGCCAGCGCCGCGGCGGCACCCTCGAGCAGCGCCCGGACCTCGGCGGCCACCGGCACCGCCGGGTCCTCGAACCACGTCGCGACCCGCAGGCCCTCGACCCGGCCGCCGTTGCGGGCCGGCGGCAGCTCCAGCCGCCACGCCACCCCGGCCGCGTCGTCGGGACCGGCGAGGACGTCGAGGCCGAGCGCCAGGTCCTCGGCGCTGCGCCCCATCGGCCCGAACACGCCGACGTCGGACTCGGACAGCGTGCCCGGCGGGCCGGGGATGTGGCCCCGGCCGGGGACGATGCCCCAGGTGGTCTTGAGGCCGAACACCCCGCAGTAGTGGGCCGGGTTGCGGATCGACCCGCCGATGTCGCTGCCCAGCTCCAGACCCGTGAACCCGGCCGCCAGCGCCGCGGCCGCGCCGCCCGACGACCCGCCGCAGGTCCGGTCGGTGTCCCACGGGTTGGCCGTGCGGCCGTACACCTCGTTGTAGGTCTGCAGGTCGCCGGCGTAGAGCGGCAGGTTGGTCTTGCCGAACACGATCGCCCCGGCGCCCTTGAGGCGCGCCACCGCCGTCGCGTCGGCCGCCGGGACGTGGGCGCGCAGCTCGGGGGCGCCCGACGTGGTGGTCAGGCCCTCGGTCTCGAAGGCGTCCTTGACCGTCATGGGCAGGCCGTGCAGCGGGCCCCAGGACTCGCCCCGGGCACGGGCGGCGTCGGCCTCGGCGGCCCGGGCGCGGGCCCGCTCGGCGTCCAGCGCGACCACGGCGTTGACCGGCCCGTCCAGCCGGTCGATCCGCTCGAGGAAGTGGTCGAGCAGCTCGACGCTCGACAGCTCACCCGCCGCCAGCAGGCGGCACAGCTCGGCGGCGGGCAGGAAGTGGATGTCGGCCATGGCGCATGTTGCCGCGCCGGCCCGGTGCGCGCCTGCTCAGCGCTCGCCCGGGCGGATCCACTTCTCGGCGTAGACGAGCTCGGTCGTGGCCAGCACGTCGAGCGCCTCCTCGGGGGAGCGCGCCCGCTGGATCAGCCGCCGGTTCACCGGCTTCAGGAAGGCCCGCGCCACCATCGAGTCGAGCAGCGCCTCCAGCGGGTCCCAGAAGCCGTCGGCGTCGAGCAGCACGGCCGGCTTGCTGTGCAGGCCGATCTGGCTCCAGGTGGCGACCTCGAACAGCTCCTCCAGCGTGCCCAGCCCGCCCGGGAGGGCGATCACGCCGTCGGACAGGTCGTACATGACCTGCTTGCGCTCGTGCATGGTGGCGACCTCGCGCAGCTCGGGCAGCCCCCGGTGGGGGACCTCCCGGGCGAACAGCCCGCCCGGCAGCACGCCGATCACGTGGCCGCCGGCGGCCAGGCAGGCGTCGGCGACCTCGCCCATGAGCCCGACCTGGGCGCCGCCGTAGACGAGCTCGAGGCCCCGCTCGCCGAGGGTCCGGCCCAGGTGGCGGGCCAGCTCGATCGACGTCTCGCCGTTGCCCGACGACGACCCGCAGAACACGCACACCC
>DATCLV010000443.1:0-2212 GCA_036563745.1 Acidimicrobiales bacterium
GTGACACCGGACCCGACGGCGCCGCCGATCACCGTGCCCCGCCGGAACCCGCACACGCTGGTGGTCCGCAGCACGTCCTGCGACAGCGTCCCGGCCACCATCACCAGCAGCCCGCTCGCCGTCGACAGGAACGCCGCGAACGCCCCGGCGGCCGTCAGCGCCCCCAGCAGCTCGCCGCCCAGGCCCGGCAGCACCCGCTCCGGCAGCACCAGGACGACCGCGTCGGTCCCGCCGGTCATCAGCAGGTCCGGGGTGTACAGCCGGCCCAGCACCCCGTACACCGCGGGGAACACGTAGAAGCCGCCCAGCAGGGCCAGCACGATCAGCGTCGTCTGCCGGGCCGCCCGGCCGTCCGGGTTCGTGTAGAAGCGGACGAGGATGTGCGGCAGCCCCATGGTCCCCAGGAACGTGGCCAGGATCAGGCTGTACGTGAAGAACAGCGGGTGGTGCTCCTGCCGGCTGAGCGGGCCGAACGGCCGGCTCCACTCGGCCCCGGTGCTGGCGGCCAGGCCCACCGGGTGCGGGGTGGCGCTGCCCGCCGGGAACGTGAGGCGGGTGCCGCGGTCGACGTCGTGGCGGCCCGCGTCGAGGTGCAGCTCCCCGTCCGCCGGCTCGCCGTCGACCGTGCCGTCGGCGACCACGGTGACCGGCTCGTCCACGCGGAGCGCCACGTCGTCGTCGAGCCGCACCTCGGTGGCCTCGGCGAACACCGGTGGCGCCTCGGCCACCACCGACGGCACGTCGTCGTGGTCCCAGTGCGCCAGCAGGGCGATCGCCGGCAGCGAGATCGCCGTCACCTTCACCCAGTACTGGAACGCCTGGACGAACGTGATCCCCCGCATCCCGCCCAGCGCCACGTTGCCGGTCACCACCAGGCCGACCACCACCACGCCCACCCAGTACGGCGTGCCGACCAGCACCGACATCGTCACCCCCGCGCCCTTCATCTGGGGCAGCAGGTAGAACCAGCCGATCAGCAGTGTCAGCGCGGTCGCCGCCTGCCGGGTGGGCAGCGAGGCGAGGCGGCCCTCGGCGAAGTCGGGGATCGTGTAGGCCCCGAACCGGCGCAGCGGCGCGGCCACGAACAGCAGCAGGAGCAGGTAGCCGCCCGCGTACCCCACGGGGTACCAGAGCATGTCGACGCCGTACTTCATCACCAGGCCGGCGACGCCCAGGAACGACGCCGCCGACAGGTACTCGCCGGAGATCGCCGACGCGTTCCAGCGGGGCGGCACCGCCCGGGCCGCGACGAAGAAGTCGGACGTGGTGCGGGCCACCCGCACCCCCCAGGCCCCGATGGCGATCGTCGCCGCCGAGACCGCCACCACCGCGACGACCGCCAGCACGCCCGCTCAGTACTCCACCAGCTCGGCGAACTCGCGCTCGTGCCGCTCGGCCTGGCGCGTGTAGACGAGCCCCAGGAGGACCAGCAGGGGGAACGCCGCGACGCCCAGCAGGAGCCACAGGGCGCGCACCCCGCCGACCTCCGCGTCGCCGGCGGCCGGGACGAGGGCGAGCAGCAGCGGCGCACCGCCCAGCAGCACGACCACCACGGCCAGGACCCGCAGCGCCAGGCCCAGCTGGGCGCGCATGAGCGACCGGATCAGCACCTCGCCGACGCCGGTCTGGTCGGCCAGCTCGTCGCGGCGGCGCCGCCGGACCGGGCGGCCGCGGCGGCCGGCCTCGGTCCGGGGGCTGGTGACCACCACCCGGCGGCCGGGCAGGGGCGCGACCGCGGGCCGGGCGGCGGCGTGGCCGAGGCCGGGGTCGGGGCCGCGGCCGGTGCCGGGCCGCGTGGGACGGGCGACGCCCCACGGGTCGTCGCGGCGGGCGACGGACGGCGTGGCCCGGGGTGGCACGGCGGCGGCGGGGCGCGGGCGGCCACCCGGGCCGTTCGGCGGCGCCGGCGTCATCGGGGGCGGGCGGTCTCGGCGGCGCGGGTGTGGAGCAGCGCCTCCTTCAGGCCGCGGGCCAGGCGGCGGCTCACCGGCAGCTCGTGGCCGTCGACCACGACGACCGTGCCCTTCCCGGTGATCGACCGGAGCTCGGTGACCGCCCGCAGCGACACCAGGTAGCCGCGGTGGATCCGGAAGAACCCGGCCGACGCCCACCGGGCCTCCAGCACCGACAGCGGGACCCGGACCAGGTGGGCCTCGTCGACGGTGTGGAGGCGGGCGTAGTCGCCGCTGGCGGCCGCGTACCGGACGTCGTC
>DATCLV010000477.1:0-18246 GCA_036563745.1 Acidimicrobiales bacterium
CAGGCGGCGGGCCTTGTCGAGGTTGGCGTTGTCGGGCCAGCTGTTGAGCGGGGCGAACCGCTGGTCGCCGCTGCCGGCACCACCCCGGCCGTCGTGGATGCGGTACGTGCCGGCCGCGTGCCAGCTCATCCGGATGAAGAGCGGGCCGTAGTGGCCGTAGTCGGCGGGCCACCACTCCTGCGAGTCGGTCATGAGCGCGGCCAGGTCCTGCTTCAGCGCCTCGACGTCGAGCGTGGCGAGCTCGGCGGCGTAGTCGAAGTCGGCCCCCAGCGGGTTGCTGGCGGGCGAGTGCTGGTGAAGGACGCTCAGGTCGAGCTGGTTGGGCCACCAGTCACGGTTGCTCCGGGGCCGGTGCGGTTTCGGGGTCGGCGACGGGATCGCCGGGTTCTCGCTCTCGCTGGTGCTCGAGGTGTGGTCCTTGTCAGGCACTTCGGTCGTTCTCCTGTCTCGGTGATGTGATGGCAGACGGGTCACCGGCCAGGCACTCGGGGCAGCGGCCCCAGTACATGACCTCGGCCTCGTCGATCTCGTAGCCGGCGTCGTCGGCGGCGGTGAGGCAGGGGGTGACGCCGGTGGCGCAGTCGACGTCGACCATCCGGCCGCAGGCGCGGCAGATCAGGTGGTGGTGGTTGTCGCCGACCCGGTCCTCGTAGCGGGCGGGTGAGCCCGCGGGCTGGATGCGGCGGAGGATGCCCTTCTCGGTGAGGGCGGCGAGGGCGTCGTAGACGGCCTGCCGGGAGATCGCCCCGAGCTCGGCGTGGACGGCGTTGAACACGTCGTCGGCGGCGCCGTGAGGGTGTTCCTTCACCGCCCGCAGGACGGCGAGCCGTTGCGCCGTCACCTGCAGCCCGTGCCGCCGGAGCAGCGCGTCGTTGTCAGTGGCCTCCCTGGACATGCCCAGGACCTCACCCTCGGGTCGACACCCGTTTGATAGAACGATTCTAGAACCCGCTTGATAACAGTTCCGGATTGGTTCGTCAACCGTCAGGCGTCTACCAGGCCGAACGAGTCGAGGATTGGCGTCGTTCGACGACCTGGCGTTACCCCGCCGGGCCCGATCGGAACCGACCTCCCCGGTTGGCGACCGCCGTCACCGGGCATGCACCCACGGGCGGCCGATCGGAAGGTGACGTGCGATGGCAGGTGTCGGTGTGACAGAGGCCGCGCTGCTGCTCGGCCTGGTGGCCGTGCTCGTGGGGTTGGTGGCGCTGCTGGTGCTGGCGGCGAAGGCGTCGGCCCAGCACGTGCGGGCCGAGCTCGCCTCCCCCACCCCCGCCCCCGACCACTGACCGTCGAACCTGGGCGACTGGATCACCGAGCCGCCGCGGGAGTGGGAGTCGCGCCCCGCCCGCCTCGACGAGCACCTCGCCGGCCGATGACCGCCCGCAGCGAGCTCGCCGGCGACCGGCTGATCGCCACCGGTCGCCTCGAGGCCCCGCCGGCCCGCGCGCGGGCGGCCTCCACCACGCCGGCGCACCGCGCCGGCATCACCACCGAGGTGCGCCGGGAGCCGAGCGGCACCGGGACCACGGTCGTCGTGCACCAGCGCCGGCTCCCGCCCGAGCTGCGCACCGACCACGCCCGCACCGGGCTGGCCGGGATCCTCGACCGGCCCGCGAGCGGCGCGGCCGGGCCGCCGAGCCCCGGGCCTCAGTCCCGGGGGATGGCGAAGCGGTAGACGTTGGTCTCCCGCAGGGTGAAGCCGAGACGCTGGTAGAGCCGGTTGGCCGCCTCCCGCGACGGGCGGCTGGTGAGGTCGACGGTGACGCAGCCCTGGTCGGTGGCCCGGTCGATCATCGCCTGGGTGAGCGCGGCGCCGACGCCCTGCCCGCGGGCCGACTCGTCGACCACCACGTCCTCGATCCACGCCCGGAGCCCGGTCGGGATCCGGAACACCGCCAGCGTCGACATCCCCACGACCTCGCCGTCGTCGCCGAGGGCGATGAACAGGTCGGTGGCCGGCGACGACACGATCTCGCCGAGCTGCTCCACCGTGGGCGGCGGGTTCGAGCGGGAGAGCTGCGGGACCAACCGCTCGACGGCCTCGACGATGGAGGGCGTGAGGCTGGTGGCGATCTCGACCTTCATGCCCCTGCACGCTACTTGTGCCCCGACACGGCGGATCGCGGACGGCCAGGGGTGCCGTGGGTCGCGGGGACAGGCCCTACCATGAAGAGGTGCGTCACATCCGGTGGGAAGAGCGCCCACCGCTGCGCGATCCGGTCTTCGTCGCCGCCTTCGCCGGCTGGAACGACGCGGGCGACGCCGCCACCGGCGCCGTCCGCTACCTGGTCGACCGCTACGACGGCACCGAGTTCGCCCACGTCGATCCCGAGGAGTTCTTCGACTTCACGGCGGCGCGGCCCCACGTCGGCACCGACGACGACGGCCGCCGCGTCCTGACCTGGCCGTCCACCGAGCTCTACTCGGTCTCGCTGCCCGACGGCCGCGACGCGGTGCTGATCGTCGGCACCGAGCCGCACCTGCGCTGGCGCACGTTCGCCGAGGAGATCGTCGAGGTCGCGCAGGAGATGGGCTGCTCGCTGTTCGTCACGCTGGGCGCGATGGTCGCGGAGGTGCCCCACAGCCGGCCGGTCCGGGTGGTGGGCAGCGTCACCGACCCGGCCCTGCGCACCAAGCTGGATCTGCCGCCGTCCACCTACGAGGGCCCGACCGGCATCGTCGGGGTGCTCACCACCGCGTGCGTCGACGCGGGCCTGTCGACGGCGTCGCTGTGGGCCAGCGTCCCCACCTACGTGCCGGCGGCGCCGTCACCGAAGGCGGCCCTCGCGCTGGTCGAGCAGACCGGCCAGGTGCTCGACACGTGGTTCCCGACCACGGAGCTGGAGATCGCGGCCGCCGCCTACGAGCGCCAGGTGAGCGAGCTGGTCGCCGAGGACGACGAGACGGCCGACTACGTCCGCAGCCTGGAGGACAGCCACGACCGCGACGACGACATGTCGGGCCGGTCGCTGGTCGAGGAAGTGGAGCGTTACCTCCGCGACCGTCCAGACTGAACGTCATGACGGGAACGAGGAGCGTGGTGACGGGCGCGACGAAGGTCGCGGCGATCATCCCGGCGTGGAACGAGGAGTCGACGGTCGGCGCCGTCGTCTACGCCGCCCTCGACGCCCGGCTGGTCGACGAGGTCATCGTCGTCGACAACGCCTCCTCCGACGCCACCGCCGCGGTCGCCGCCCGCCACGGCGCCCGCGTGGTGCACGAGCCCGTGGCCGGGAAGGGCCAGGCGATGCGGGCCGGGGTGGCCGCCACCGACGCGGCGGTCCTGGTCTTCCTCGACGCCGACCTCGTCGGCCTGCGGCCCGAGCACGTCGACGACCTGGTCGGCGCGGTGCTGACGGGCGAGGCCGACATGGCCTGCGGGCTGTTCGACCGGGGCCCGGTCGCCAACCCGATCTTCCTCGAGGGCCTGCCGGTGCTCACCGGCCAGCGCGCCCTCCGCCGCGAGCTGTTCGAGCGGCTCAAGCCGGACGACGTGCGTGGCTACCGGGTGGAGGCGGCGCTCAACAGCCTGGTGGCCCACGACGCCCTGGTGCGCGTCGACCGGGTCCTGCCCGGCCTGTGGCACCGCACCAAGGAGGAGAAGCTGGCCAACCCGATGGTCGGCCTGGTCACCAAGGTGGCGATGCTCCTCTCCGCCTGCTGGAGCTACCTCCGGTTCGCGGTCCTGGCTCGGGCCCGCGCCGCCACGAGCTGACCTGCTGACTGCCGGTGCCGCCGGTCGAGCCGCAGCCCGGGCGACCGGCTCAGTCCGGTTTGCCCTCCGCCCACGGGCGCTCGCGGGGCTCGTCGTAGAGCACCCCGACGTCCTCGCCCCGGATGGCGGCGAACGCCTGCTCGCCCCACTGGTCGACCCCGGCGAGCGGCGACGGCAGCTTGTCCTCGCCGAACCAGCCGACGTCCGCGCACTCCAGCGGGTGGGCGTCGAGCTCGCCGCCCACGGCCCGGCACAGGAACACGAGGCTGTAGAGCGGCACCCGGGTGAAGCCCAGGCGGAGCCCGTCGAGCAGGGCGATGAGGCGCACCGGCTCGCACTCGATGCCGGTCTCCTCCCGCACCTCCTTCACGGCGATCTCGCTCGCCGAGTAGCCGACGTCGGCCCACCCGGTCGGGTACAGCCAGACGCCCGAGTCGGCCCGCTGGACGAGGAGGATCTCCCGGGCGTCGTTGTAGACGACGGCCCCCACCGCGACCTTGGGCGTGACGTAGCCGGCGACGCCCTGGCCGACGCCCTTCATCCACTCGTCGACGTAGTGCTCGGCGTCGAACTCCTCCTCGGCCTGGGCGGCGGCGCGGATGTCGCCGGCCACGGCCAGGACCTCCTCGAACCGCTCCCGCTCGTAGAGGCTCTCGGTGAACCCGAGGCCGGTGCGGGCGATGCCGGACAGCGCCTCGGCCCAGCGGATCAGGTCCTGCCGGGTCGGGGGCAGCCGCTGGCCCTCGCGGGACGGGCGCTCGCTGGAGCTCACGCCGCCGACCCTATCCGCACGGCCCCTCACCCCTCCTGGAGGGAGTGGAGGACGGCCCGTTCGATCTCGTCGAGCACGACCTGGTCGGTGATCTTCCGGCCGGCGGCGTCGCGCAGGTAGAAGCTGTCGACGACCAGCGGGCCGAGCGTCTGCACCTTGGCCGACACGATGTCGAGGTCGAGATCGGCGAACGCCCGGGTGATCCGGTACAGCACGCCCACCCCGTCGGGGGCGTGGACCTCGACGACGGTGGCGTCGGCCGACGCGGCCAGGTCGAACCGGACCTCGGTGTCGACGCCCGCGGCCGCCAGCCGCTGCCGGGGCCGGTAGCGCCGCGCCCGGTCGGCGACGCGGGCGCGCAGGGCGAGGCGGCCGTCGAGCGCGCGCTCCAGGTCGGCGATCACCGCCGGCCACGAGAACACCGGCCCGAGGCTCGACTCGACCCGGAACACCTCCAGCGCCATCGGTCGCGCCGGGTCGGTGGCATCGGTGGCCACGGCGGCGTCGAGGACGTCGAGGCCGTGGAGGGCGAGCACGCCCGCCACCCGGTTGAACAGGCCGTGGCGGTCGCGGCAGACCAGAGTGAGGACCGGCCCGTCGGTGGTGATGACCTGCTCGCCGGCCACCAGCAGCGCCCGCTGCCCGGCGGTGGGGAACGGCTCGGCGCCGTCGTCGGGCGACCCGCCCCGCAGCGCGGCGTCGGCCCGGGTGACGAGCCGGCGCACCAGCCCGGCCTTCCAGGCGCTCCAGGCGGCGGGCCCGGTGGCCAGCGAGTCGGCCTCGGTGAGCGCCCCCAGCAGCTCCAGCACCTCGGCGGAGCCGACGCGCTCGGCGACGCCGGCCACGGTGGCGGGGTCGTCGAGGTCGCGCCGGGTGGCGACGTCGGGCAGCAGCAGGTGGTGGCGGCACAGGCCGAGAAGGACGTCGACGTCGTGGGGCGGGAGCCCCATGCGCGGGCCGATGTCGGCGATGAGGGCGACGCCGTTGTCGGTGTGGTCGCCGGGAAGGCCCTTCCCGATGTCGTGGAGCAGCGCGCCCAGCACCAGCAGGTCGGGCCGAGCGACGCGGCCGGCCAGCAGCGCGGCCTGGGCGGTGGCCTCCCACAGGTGCCGGTCGACGGTGAAGGTGTGGTAGGCGTTGCGCTGGGGCTTCGACCGGACCGTCGGCCACTCGGGCAGGAACCGCTCCCAGATGCCCTGCTGGTCGAGGGCCTCGTAGAGGGGGACGGCGGCGGGACCGGCCGACAGGAGCGCCACGAAGGCGGCGCGCACCTCGTCGGGCCACGGCTCGGGCAGCGGCGGCTCGGCCGCGCCGAGGCGCTCCAGCGACGACCGGTGGATGCGGGTGTCGTGGCCGGCGGCGGCGGCCGCGGCCCGGAGCGGCAGCGACGGGTCGGTGGCGACGGGAGCGTCGGCGGTGACGTGGACCTCGCCGTCGCGCAGCACCAGCCCCGACCCGGCGCCCAGCGGCCGCTCGCGGCGCAGGCGACCCAGCGGCCCGGTCAGCGAGCTCTCGATGCGGGCCCAGGCGTCGTCGCTGGTCCAGGCGATGGTGCGGGCGGCCTCGGCCAGCGAGCGCATGAGGTCGTCGGCGTCGTCGTGGCCGAGGGCGTGGGCCACGGCGTCCTGCTCCTGGAGCAGGAGCCGGTCGCCCGGGCGGCCGGTGCGCCGGTGCAGCTCGACACGGGCGGCGAGCAGGGTGTCGTAGGCGGCGTCGAGGCGGTCGGTGTCGCCCTCCCACAGGATCGACCGGGCCGCCTGGGCCCACCGCAGCGAGTGGACGTCGCGCAGCCCGCCGCGGCCCTCCTTGAGGTCGGGTTCGAGGCGGAAGGCGACCTCGCCGGCCCGCCGGTGCCGCTCGCGGACCCGCTGGGCCATGGTGGCGAGGAACCGCCGGGCCCGCTTCTGCCACAGGCGGGACGCCTTGGCGGCCAGGTCGGCGGCCACGTCGGCGTCGCCGGCGATGCAGCGGGCGTCGAGGAGGGACGTGGCGGTGTCGAGGTCGGCGGCGGCCAGGGCGAGCGCTTCGTCGACGGTGCGGACGGCGTGGCCGAGCTTCAGCCCGGCGTCCCAGATGGGGTACCAGATGCGGTCGGCGACCTCGCGGAAGTCGGGCCGGTCGCGGTGGAGCAGCAGGAGGTCGATGTCGGACTGGAGCGACAGCTCGCCCCGCCCGTAGCCGCCCACCGCCACGAGGGCGACGCCCTCCGCGCTCCCGGTCCCGCCGCCGGGGCCGCTGCCCGTCCCGTCGCCGCCGTCGCCCCCACCCGAGACAGCGGCGGCCAGCAGCCCGGCGAGCCACCCGTCGACGTCGGCCGTCCAGGCGGCGCACAGGTCCCGGCCGACGAGCGTGTCGTCGGCCGCCCGCTGCTCCCGCCGTGCCTTCATCGGATCCGCCGTACCTTCATCCCTCCATCATCGGGGCGGACGGCCCGGTCACAACGCCTCGAGGTCGCGCTCGCCGGTGCGGATCCGCACGACGTCGCCGACGTCGGTCACCCAGATCTTCCCGTCGCCGATCTGCCCGGTGCGGGCGGCACGGACGATCGCGTCGACGAGGGTGTCGGCGCGGTCGGGGTCGGCGAGCACCTCCACCCGTACCTTGGGCACGAAGTCGATCGTGTACTCCGCACCCCGGTAGACCTCGGTGTGCCCGGACTGGCGCCCGAAGCCCTGGGCCTCCGAGACGGTCATCCCCGTGACGCCCTCTTCCTGGAGGGCGGCCTTCACGTCCTCCAGCTTGAACGGCTTGACGATCGCGGTGATCAACTTCATGAACGAAATCTTTCGTGTTACGTCATTGCATGTTGAGTATGCCACCCGACCGGACGCTTCGAGCCCGGGACCCCGGACCAAAACCCGCGGGGGACGACGCCGCGCTCGACCGGCGGATCACCCCGCCTGGCCGCGGCGGCGGTGGAGGTGCGTGTACGCCTTGGCCGCGCCCCACGCCATCCCGGGCTCGTGGAGCGCGGGGTCGACGTCGGCGAACGCGGCCGGCGACAGGTCGTAGACGTCGTCGGGGAAGCTGCGCTCGGCGAACTCGTCCCGAGCGACCGGCCGGGCGCCGAGCGAGCGCAGGACCTCGGTCGGGTACCGCACCAGCGACCGGAGGATCGCCAGCGGGCTGCCGACCTGCCGGTCGACGTCGGCCGCCAGCAGCTCCCGCAGGCGGGTGACCCCGTCGGCGCGGGCCGCCTCCCCTGCGGCCCGCAGCGACGCCTCGGCCGCGGCGTCGAGGGCGAGGCCCTGGGCCCCGGCCACCCGGCGGACGCTGCGGTCGACCCACGCGGGCAGGGCGGCGTCGACGGCGTCGGCGAGCGCCCGGCCGTAGCCGGCGAGGAGCGCGTCGGGATCCTCGCTGGGCCCGGACGGATCGGGCGGGTCGGGAACGTCGTCGTCAACCATGAGGGCGAACCGGGGTGTTTGGTAGACCGACCGGGTGCGGATCCGTGCGCTGTCGGTGTTCGAAGGAGTCGTCTACCACTGCGTCTGCATCGATCCCAGCAACCCGTGCCGACCGACGCTGGAGGTCGACGCCCTGCTCCGCCCCGGCGACGCCGACGCCGAGGCCGGGCCGCTGCTGCTGACCGTCAGCGAGTACGCGGCGATGGTCGGCGACCACCAGCGGGCCCGCCGCTGCGTCGACGAGCTGGCCGCCAAGGGGCGCATCGTCCATCGGCTGGGCGTGGCGCACATCAGCTTCCCGACGTGGACGCCGCTGCCGGCCCCGGGCCCGGACGCCGATCCCGATCCGCCGTCCGACCCCGAGCCGGGCCCGGACCAGGGCTGACGAGCGCCCCGTTGAGGTTCCCGGAGCGCAGGCCCTCGAGGTCGAGGGTCACGTAGCGGTAGCCCGCGGCCTGCACCGCCACCACCACCTCGTCGGCCAGGGCCACGACGTCGGCCAGCCGGGGCACCGGCACCTCGATGCGCGCCAGGTCCCCGTAGTGGCGCACCCGCAGCTCGTCGAACCCCAGGGACCGCAGGGCCGCCTCGGCCCGCTCGACCGTCGCCAATCGCCGCAGGGTCACCGGCGTGCCGTACGGCAGGCGCGACGCCAGGCACGCGGCGGCCGGCTTGTCCCAGGTGCGCAGGCCCAGGCGCTGCGACCACTCGCGCACGTCGGACTTCCGGAACCCCGCCTCCACCAGCGGGAACACCGCGCCCCGCTCGGCGGCCGCCCGCTGCCCGGGCCGGTGGTCGCCGAGGTCGTCGACGTTCACGCCCAGCACCACCGTGGCGCCGGCGGCCGCCCCGCCCGGGGCCACCAGCGGCTCGACCGCCCGCAGCAGCGCGTCCTTGCACCAGTAGCAGCGGTCGCCGTCGTTGCGGGCGTAGGCCGCCTGCTCCATCTCGTCGGTCTCGACCTCGACCCAGCGCAGCCCCCACTCGCGGGCGAGGCGGGCGCACTCCTCACGCTCGGCGGTCGGCAGCGACGGCGAGACCGCCGTGACCGCCAGCGCCCGCTCGGGGCCGAGGACGTCGTTGGCGATCCAGGCGACGAGCGCCGAGTCGACGCCCCCGGAGAACGCCACGACCACCCGATCGAGCCGCCGGATGGCGCCCCGGAGCGCCTCCATCGACGCGGTCGGGGCCGGGATCGGGGCCGCTGCGGCGGTGCCGCCGGCTGTGTCGCCTGTCGTCATGTCCGCTCGTTGCTGTGAGGATCCACCAGCGATCGACCCCGGGGAGTGGTCACCCTGACCGGTGGACGCCGACACTCGTTAGCAAACTGCAACGGCGGCTCGCCAACGCTCGTAGACCTGGGCATTCACTCCAACCTAAGCTCCCAGCGTTTCCGTTCCGACAGCGTCCCAGATGGGACAGGGGGACAAGATGCGACAGCACACCAAGTGGTTGAGGCTCCTGGCGATCCTGCTGGGGCTCTCGCTGTTCGCCGCCGCCTGCGGTGATGACGAGGATGACTCCTCCGGCGACGAGAGCACCGAGGAGGGCTCCGGCGACGACGAGGGCGACGGCGGCGAGGAGGAGGAAGACCCGGCGATCGCCGCGCTGCGCGAGGTCGGTGACGCCGATCCCGACTGCGAGAGCGAGTCGGACGGCACCTTCCGCGTCGGCGGCCTCCTGGCCGAGACCGGCGACCTCGGCGACGTGCTCGGCGCCCCCCAGGCTGCCGGTGCGACCCTCGCCGTGCAGGACATCAACGCCGCCGGCGGCGTGCTCGGCAAGGACATCGTCTACGAGCCGAAGGACTCCGGCGACGCCGATCCCGACCTCGCCACCCCGGCCGTGGCCGAGCACCTGCAGGCCGGTGTCGACGCCATCCTCGGCGCCTCGGCCTCGCAGATCTCGTCGAACCAGATCGACACGATCGTCGGCGAGTGCACGATCATGTTCTCGCCGTCGAACACCGGTCCGGTGTTCACCACCTACGACGACAACGACCTGTACTTCCGGACGGCTGCCGCCGACATCCTGCAGGGTCGTGTGATCGCCGAGCTCGCCATCGAGGAGGGCAACGAGGAGGCGGTCATCATGGCCCGCCAGGATCCCTACGGTGAGGGCCTCCTGACCTACATCAAGTCGGGCTTCGAGGAGGCCGGTGGCGAGATCACCGGCGAGGTCATCTACGACCCCGAGGCGACCGAGTTCGACACCGAGATCGGTGAGGTCGTCGAGGCCGACCCCGACGCCCTGTTCCTCGTCGGCTTCAACGAGACGAGCACCATCCTCTCCGGCCTCATCGAGGAGGGCTTCACGCCCGAGGAGAAGAGCATCTACTTCATCGAGGGCAACATGGGCAACGCCGTCGGTGAGGCGTTCACCGAGCAGGGTGTGCTGACCAACATCAAGGGCACCATCCCCGGCGCCAGCGTGTCGGACGAGTTCCAGAACCGGATGCTCGAGGTCGACGCGGGTCTGGGCAACTTCACCTACGGCCCGGAGACCTACGACGCCCTGGTGATCCTGGCCCTGGCGGCCAACGCGGCCGGCACCGACGAGTCGGCGGCCGTCGCCCGGAAGATCAACAGCGTGACCCGGGACGGCGAGAAGTGCACCACCTACGCCGACTGCCTGGCGCTGCTGCAGGCCGATCCCAACGCCGACATCGACTACGACGGCCAGTCGGGCCCGGTCGACTTCGCCAAGCCCGGCGAGCCCACCGCCGCCAACTACGGCATCTACACCTGGAACGAGGACAACACGGTCAACACCGAGGCCCTCGAGTTCAAGGACGTCTCGCTCTGATCCGGAGCGGATGACGACCACGTCGTCACGAATTCACGACAGGAGGGCCGGTCCCCGAGGGGCCGGCCCTCCTTCGCGTCCCGGCAGCGACGGCAGGCGCCCGGGCGCGACGAGGCGGGCCCGGCGGACGGGCCCGCCTCGTCGCCGGTCGCTCAGTCGGCCTGGGCGAGGGTGCCGAGGTAGAGCTCGATCACCTTCGGGTCGCGCAGCAGCGCGTCGCCCGTGTTGGTGTAGGCGTTGCGGCCCTGGTCGAGCACGTAGCCGCGGTGGCAGATCTGCAGGCAGCGCTGGGCGTTCTGCTCCACCATCACGATCGACACGCCGGCTTCGTTGATCCGCCGGCAGTTGATGAACACCTCGTCCTGATAGGCGGGCGAGAGGCCCGCCGACGGCTCGTCGAGCAGGAGCACCTTGGGGTCGAGCATGAGCGCCCGGGCCATCGAGAGCATCTGGCGCTCGCCGCCCGACAGCGACCCGGCCCGCTGCCGCCGCCGGTCGCCCAGGCGGGGGAACATCTCGGTGACCACGTCGTAGCGGGCCTGGAACCCCTTCTTGTTGAGGTAGGCCCCCATCTGGAGGTTCTCCTCGACCGTGAGCCGCGGGAACACGTTGTCGGTCTGGGGCACGTAGCCGATGCCGCGGGCGACCAGCTCGTGGGCCTTGAGGCTGGTGACGTCCTCGCCGTCGAGGACCACCGAGCCGCTCGTGATCGGCAGGAGGCCGAACAGCGCCTTGACCAGCGTCGACTTGCCGGCGCCGTTGGGGCCGATCACCGCCACCAGCTCGCCCGGGTAGAGGTCGAGGTTGGTGCCGTCGAGGATGTTGACGCCCGGCACGTACCCCGCCACCAGGTCGTGCGCCGTCAGCAGCGGCTCGCCCGCCGGGGTCGGCTCTTCCGGGGTCTCGGGGGCGGCGGCGGTGGGCACGTCCGAGGCCTCGGTCCCGACCGCCTCGGCGGTCTCCGGCTCGGGGGTCTCGGGGCTGTCCGGGGTCTCGGTCATGACGGCTCCCCTTCCGCGGCCCCCTCGGCGGCCCGGATGGCGGCCTCCGCCTCGGCGAGCTGGCGGTCCTGCTCCTGGCGGTCGAGCGGCGTGCCGTGGTGGGCGCCGAGGTAGGCGTCGATCACCGTCGGGTTGGTCACGATCGAGGCGTGCCGGCCCTCCGCGATCAGCTCGCCCTCGCTCATCACCACGACCCAGTCGCTGATCGTGCGGACCACGTCCATGTCGTGCTCCACGAAGAGGATCGTCATGCCCTCGTCGCGCAGCGTGCGCATGTGCCCCACGATCGTCTCGGCCAGCGCCGGGTTCACGCCCGCCATCGGCTCGTCGAGCAGCAGGAACTCGGGCTGCGACATCAGCGCGCGCGCCATCTCCAGCAGCTTGCGCTGGCCGCCGGAGAGCTCGCCGGCGTAGTCGTTCCGCACCCGGGTGAGGTTGAACCGCTCCAGCAGGGCGTCGGCCCGGGCCTCGATCTCCTTCTCCTGGGAGCGCCAGACCGGCCGCAGGAACGACGGGAGGAAGCGTTCGCCCAGCTGGTCGGTGGCCCCCAGCTTCATGTTGTCGATCACCGGCATCCGGGCCAGCGCCTTGGTGAGCTGGAAGGTCCGGACGATGCCGCGCCGGGCGATCCGGTGGGCCGGCTGCCCCTGCAGCGGCACGCCCCGGAACGACCACGTGCCGCCGTCGGCCTTGTCGAAGCCGGTGATCAGGTTGAAGAAGGTGGTCTTGCCGGCGCCGTTGGGCCCGATCAGCGCGGTGACCGCGCCCCGCTCCACCTCCAGGTGCCGCACGTGCACGGCGGTGAGGCCGCCGAAGCGCCGCGTCACCTCGTCGGCGACGAGGATCGGGTCGGGCTTGGGCACCCCCGGCTCCTCCGGCACGCCGGAGAGGACCCGCGCCACCTCCTCGCGGCTGATGGGCTCGGCCTCGGTGACCAGGCTGCCGTGGCCGGCCTCGACGGCGACATCGCCACCCGCGCCCTCGCCCACCGGATCGCCCGGGGGCGTCGTCTCGCCCGTCGGCTCGCTCATCGCGCCTCCAGGGCGATCTCGCGCCGGTCGCCGAAGATGCCTTGGGGCCGGAAGACCACCAGGCACGCCAGGCCGACGCCCACCAGGATCAGGCGCACCTGGCCGATCTGGGCGGTGTCCATCAGGTCCTCGGGGATCCAGCCCTCGGAGATCGCGCCGCGCAGCAGGCCGTCCATGAACTCGAGGAGGGCGACGAGCAGCATCGACCCGATCACCGGGCCCCACGTGCGGGCCACGCCGCCGAGGATGAGGCCGGCGTAGATGAAGAACGTGGTCTCCGGCTTGTAGTTGCCGGGCGTGGCCGATGACTTCTCCACCGCCTGGTACATGCCGGCCAGGCCGCCGATCACACCGCCCACGACCAGGCTCTGGAGCTTGAAGCCGTAGGCGTTCTTGCCCAGCGAGCGGGCCGCGTCCTCGTCCTCCCGCACCGACTTCAGCACCCGGCCCCACGGGCTGCGCATGAGCAGGCCGACGCCCAGGGCGCACACGACCACCAGGCTCCACCCCACGATCAGCGCCCACAGGCCGCGCTCCGAGTAGTGCCAGGGCCCGAAGCCGTACCGGCCGTCGGGGATGGGGTTGATGTCGTAGAAGGTGGTGGAGAAGCCGTTGATGCCGTTGGCGCCGCCGGTGGTCTCGCGCCACTCCGGGTTCTGGATGAGCACCCGGAATATCTCCCCCGCCGCGATCGTCACGATCGCCAGGTAGTCGGCCCGCAGCCGCAGCGTCGGCAGGCCCAGCAGCAACGCCAGCACGATGGCCGCCCCGATGCTGACGAGGATCCCGGCCCACAGCGGGAAGTCCCACTCCTCGCAGGCGACCGCCACCCCGTAGGCGCCCACGCCCATGAAGCCGACCTGGCCGAAGTTGAGCAGGCCCGTGTAGCCGAAGTGGACGTTGAGGCCGATCGCTGCGAGCGCGTAGACGATCGCCGACGTGCCGACCGCGGTCCGCAGGCTGGCCTCGATGGTGTCGACGAGGTCCATCCGTCACCCCACCCTTTCCGGGTAGCCCAGGATCCCCTGCGGTCGCAGCATCAGGATCACGATCATGACCAGCAGCGCGGCCGCCGTCCGCAGCTCGGTGTCGACGAACAGCGTCGACAGCTGGGTCAGCAGCCCGATGGTGACGGCACCGACCAGCGCCCCGTAGGCGGTGCCCAGCCCACCGAGCACCACCGAGGCGAAGATCAGCAGCAGCAGGGCGTTGCCCATCTCCCACTCGACCTTCTGGTCGAGGCCCTGGAAGATGCCGCCCAGCGCGGCCAGGCCGCCGCCGGTGATCCACACCCAGGCGATCACCCGCTCGACGTCGATGCCCGACGACTCGGCGAGGTCCGGGTCGTCGGAGACCGCCCGCATCGCCTTGCCGATCAGCGTCTTCTGCAGGAGGAGCGCCACACCGACCAGCACGACGATCGACAGGCCCATGATCCAGAGGTCGCGGGGGATCACCTCGATGGGCCCGATCTCGATGCCCTCGCGCTGGAGGTCGTAGCCCTTGAAGGACCGCCGGGAGCCCCGGAACTGGTACAGGAAGACGTTGCGGAGGGCGAGGCCGGCACCGAAGCTGACGATCATCATCGCCACGAGGCCGGTGCCCCGGTTCCGCAGCGGTCGCCACACCAACCGGTTGAACGCGCCGCCGAAGATGCCGCCGGCGACGATGCCGAGGATCCCGGCGAGGATGATGTGCATCCCGATCGTCCGGTTGAAGAACCACGTCATCAGCGCCCCGAAGGTGACCATCTCGCCGTGGGCGAAGTTCACCAGGCCGGTGGTGCCGTAGATCAGCGAGAGGCCGATGGCGCACATGGCGATCACCAGGCCGAAGCGCAGGCCGTCGACCGTCCGGTCGAGGACCCGCTCCAGCGTCGACACGCCGCCCGCCTCCTCGCCGGTGCTGAGCGGGAACAGCAGTGTCTGCTCCTGGCCGGGCGAGAGGGTGATCGTGCGCGTGTCGCTGTCGCTGGTCAGGGCGACGCCGTCGGGCAGCGTCGAGACGTCGAGCGTGGCCCGGTAGCGACCGGGTGCCGGGAGGACCTGCTCGAAGCGGCCGTCCTCGTCGGTGGTGACGGTCTCGGAGAACGACCCGTCGACCGCTTCGATCGCGATCTCGGCGTCGGGGACGGGCACGTCCTCGCCCGCCTCGTCCTCGTACCGCAGGTTGCCCCGGAAGAGCGGCGCGTCCTCCGACGGCGCCTCCTCGCCCGGTTCGCCCGCGCCCTCCGGGGCCACCGTCGTGGTGGTGGCCGCGGGTGCCTCGGGCTCCTGCTCCGGCTCCTGGGCGGGGACCGGGCTCGCCAGGAGGAGCGTCGCCATCGCGACGATGCCGCCCAGGGCCGCTGCCCCCGCCACCAGCCGTCGTCTACGACGGTGTCCGACCACTGAATCCCTCCATGACCCGGCGGAGTTTAGGTCCGCACGCCCCGTCGGTTACCAGAACGACCTGCGATGCCACGAAGTCGTCACCACATCGTTCAGTCCTTGACCCCGACGGCGACCAAGATGTCCGACAGGGGGGCCACCATGCCGGTGTAGAAGGCACCGAACTCGGCGTAGCGGGCCGAGGCCTCGTCATAGCGCATGGTGTAGACGCAGTCCTTGAGATCGTCCGGGTGCTGGGCGAACAGGGTGACGCCCCACTCGAAGTCGTCGAGGCCGGTCGAGCCCGTGATGAGCTGCAGCACCCGCCCGGAGAACTTCCGGCCGGTCGACCCGTGGCCCATCATCAGCCGCTCGCGGGCGCTGTAGGGCAGGGTGTACCAGTTGTCGCTCTCCCCCCGCCGCTTCGACATGGGGTAGAAGCAGAAGTTCGGCTTCCCCTCCGGCGGCAGCTTGGGGTAGAGGCGGGCGTTCTTGCGGTCCTCGGGGAGGCCCTTGGCGTACTCGGACACCTCGGTGACCGACAGGTAGCTGTCGACGACGTCGAGGCCGGCCAGCTGGATGTCGGTCTGGAACCGGCGGAGCCGCCACAGGTCCGGGCCGAGGGCCATGAGGGCCACGTCGGCCTTGTGACCCAGCAGGGCGGCCGACACGAGCTGGTGCTCGTCGGCCTCGACCAGGTGCCCGGGCGCCCGCAGCGCCCGCTCGGCGACGAGGACGGCGTCGGTGTCGGCCAGCGGCGTCACCTTGCAGAACAGGTGGAGGACGGCCCACCCGACCGACGGGGAGCTCGGTTCGATCATGCCGCCGAGGGTAGTTCTGCCGTCGCGCGTCGACGGTGGTCGAGGGGTCGGTGCGGGTCGGAGCAGCCGGCGACCGCCGGGTGGGCTGCCGGTGGTGCCGGTGGGGCTGCCGGTGGTGCCGGGCGGTCAGCGCCGACCGGCGGAGGCCGCGCCGTCCACCCCGGCGACCTCGGTGCGACGGCCCGCCGCGGCGGTGGCGGCCGGTGTGGCCGGGGCGTCGTCGGTGACCTCGGCGTCGTCGTCCGCCGGCTCGCCCTTCTGGCGCTTCTCGACCCGGTCGAGCCGCTTCGCCAGGCGCTGGCTCAGCTCCATCATCTGCAGCGACACGATCCGCGCCTCCTCCTCGGCGCGGCCCGCCGCCTGCTCGACGTCGCGCATCCGCCGGTCGAGCGACGCCACCTGGTGGTCGTGCGCCGCCTGCCAGGCCACCACCTGGCGGTGCAGGGCGTCGAGCCGGGTCCGCAGGTCACCCAGGCCCGGCTCGGCGAGGAGCTGCCGCCCGCCGTAGAGCGCCACCAGGGCGACCCCGGCCACCAGCCCGACCGTCAGGATGAGACCGGTCACCGTTCGTCACCGCGCTCGTCGAACTCCGCCACACGGCACCTCCTTCTTCCACCGCCTCGCCGGGCGTCCGGGACGAGGCCCCTCCGACGCCTGCGACGAGCCGGTGGCTCGCGCCGCCCTGCGGACACTGCGGAACACAGATCGACATCGTTGCTCCTGCAAGGGGATCGCGCAAGGGGGTCACACGGTGACGTTACGTAGTCGAAACACGGTCGCCGTCGACCCGTCACCCGCGTGAGCGACGCGCTACGGTCGGCACGGTGTCTGGGGAAGGGGCGGTGCTCGCGCCCCGTGCGTTGGGGGCGGACGGCAACGGCGACACGCCGCCCCGGCCACCGGCGGCCTCCGGCGCCCGCCGCACGTTCGTCGTCCTCGCCGGCGCCTACCTGACCACCGTGGCCGTGATGCTGGCCGCCGGGCTGTCGATCACCGGCGGTCGCCTGATCTACGTCATCGACGACCCCGCCATCCACCTGAGCGTCGCCCGGCGCCTCGCCGAGGACGCGACCTGGGGCGTCGAGGCCGGCCACTTCCAGTCGGCCTCGTCGTCGCCGCTGTGGACCCTCCTGCTCGCCGCCTGGATCAAGGTGGTCCCCGGGCCGGCGACGGTGGCACCGCTGGTCCTCGACGTCGTCGGCTCCCTGGTGGCCCTGGCGGTGCTGGCCGCCAACCAGACGGTGCTCCGCCCGGCCCGCGACCGCCCCTGGGACGTGGCCGCGGTGATCGCCCTCGGCAGCGTCCTACTGTTCCTCCCCGGCCTGACCTTCACCGGCATGGAGCACCCGCTCCACATCGCCCTGGTGCTGCCGGTCGTGGTGCTGCTCCACCGGCAGCTCACCGCCCGGCCCGCCGGCGGCCGCCGGGGCGCCCGCTGGCTCCCGTACGCCCTGCTCGCCCTGGCGACGCTCGCCCGGTTCGAGACCGCGTTCGTCGCCGCCGCCGTCGCCCTCTGGTACGTGACCGACGCCGACCGTGGGCGGCTGGTGTCGGTCGAGCGGCTGCGGCGGCCCGTGCTGGTGCTCGCCGCGTCCGGCGTGCCGCTGGCGGCCTTCGGCCTCTTCAACCTGCTGATGGGCGGCGGCCTGCTGCCCAACTCGGTGCTGGCCAAGGCCAACTTCGACGCCGGCGAGGGCCGCACGCTGCCCGAGGCGGTCCTCCACCGGTTCACCGGCGACCCGCTGGTGTCGGTGCTCACCGGGCTCCTGCTGGTGGCGCTGGTGGCCGGCGGGCGGCGCCGGCCGTGGTCGTTCCCGGCGTTCGTCGCGATCGTGACGGTGGGCCTGCACATGGTCTTCGCCCGCGTCGGCTGGTACGACCGCTACCAGGCCTACCTCATCGTGCTGGCCGTCTACGCCGCGCTGGCGGTGGCCGCCGACGCCCTGCCCGCCGGGGCCGAGCCGGGGGTGTCGGCGCCGCCGGCGGCATCGGGGCGACGTCGCGCCCCGGCCACCGTGCCCGCCCTGGTCCTGGCGGCGCTGCTGTTCGGCGGCAACAAGCCGCTGGCCACCTTCAACGCCTACGACGCCGTCGGCGAGACCTACGAGCAGCGCTACCAGGCGGCGCAGTTCCTGGCCCGCTACTACCAGGACGTGCCCATCGCCACCAGCGAGCTGGGCTACATCTCGCTGGCCCACGACGGCCCGATCACCGACGTCCTCGGGCTCGGCGACTACGAGGTGCTGCAGGCCTGGAACCGCCACGACGGCCGGCCGCCGGCGGCGTTCTGGGACCGGCTGGCCGAGGAGCGGGGCTTCGAGG
>DATCLV010000481.1:0-2025 GCA_036563745.1 Acidimicrobiales bacterium
CAGGCGGCGGACGAGCTCGGCTTGCAGCTCGTCGAGGTGGCGCAGCAGCACGCGGCGCCGCTCGGAGACCTGCCGCTCCTCTGCCTCGATCCGCTCGAGGTAGGCGTCGAGCTCGGTGTCGTCGAGGTCGACGACCAGCCCCATGGAGGCGTCCTCGAGCACCGCGTCCTCGCGGCGGCGGCCCTTGGACTCGGGGGCGTACAGCGGCACGGGGCCGCCGTGGCGGGGGCGGTTGGAGGGGCCGTCGGCCAGGATCCGCGGCAGCTCGTCGATGAGGCTGCCCTCGCCGCCGCCCTGGCGGCGGGCGCGCTCGGCGCGGGCGATGTCGAGACGCGCCTGCAGCAGCCGCCGGGTGTAGCTGAGGTGGGCCTCCTCCTCGCGGCAGTCGTCGCGCATGGCCCGGATCTCGGCGATGCTGCGGCTGCTGAGCCCGTCGAGGAAGTCGTCGGCGGTGAGGCGGTCGATGCGGCGGCGTCGGCGCTGCCCGTTGCCCATCTGCGTTCCCCCTGTCGCCGCGCGACGGCGCGGTGGTGGTCGTGGGAGGAGTCT
This sequence comes from Acidimicrobiales bacterium, assembly GCA_036563745.1. Lineage (GTDB taxonomy): Bacteria > Actinomycetota > Acidimicrobiia > Acidimicrobiales > VFJN01 > DASXTK01. The sequence goes on from DATCLV010000481.1 coordinate 550, forward strand.
ATGCGGGCCCGCCCGGCGCGGCCCCCGGGCGGTGGCCGGCTCAGGGCATCAGCGGCGGCTTCTCCAGGGCCCGGAAGCGCTCCCTGTCGCGGTCGACCTCGGCGACGGCCTGGTCGCGGCCGCCGAAGCCCTCGACCGTCACCGTCTTGCCCTCGAGGTCCTTGTAGATGGAGAAGAAGTGGCCGATCTCGGCGAGCAGGTGCTTGGGCACGTCGTCGAGCTCCTGCACGTGCGACCAGCGCGGGTCGGCGTGCGGCACGGTGATGATCTTGGCGTCCCGGCCCTTGTCGTCGGACATGTAGAAGATGCCGACCACCCGCGCGTAGATCGTGCAGCCGGGGAAGGTGGGCTCGCCGAGGATCACCAGCGCGTCGAGCGGGTCGTCGTCCTCGGCCCAGGTGTCGGGCACGAAGCCGTAGTCGCCGGGGTAGTGCACGGCGCTGAACAGCATGCGGTCGAGGACGAACTTGCCGGTGTGGTGGTCGTACTCGTACTTGTTGCGAGAGCCCTTGGGGATCTCGACGAAGACCTCGACGATGTCAGGCATGCTGGCGGCTTTCGCGCGGCGACGGCGTGACGCGAGGAGGGTATCCCCCGCGACGGGGCGGGTACCCCCGCGGCAGCGGAAAGGAGTCGGCCGTGACCGATCCCGTCATCCCCGATCCCGGCGTCCCCGAGCCCGTCCCGGACCCCGGCGAGCCCACGCCGCTGCCCGATCCCGGCGAGCCCGCGCCGCTCCCCGACCCCGGCGAGCCGGGGCCGGTGCCCACCCCCGGCGAGCCGGGTCCGCTCGACCCGGTGTGACCCCGCCGGGGGTGGGCTGAGGGCGCGACCGCTACAGGCCCTCGCAGCGGCGCACGTCGTCGGGATCGACCGTGTTGGGCACGCCGAGGGTCTCGATCGGCGGCTGCTCGCCGCTGCAGGTGATCGACTCCAGCGTGCTGCCGGCGACCACGATCGGGAAGGCCGGCGTGTCGTTGGCGGTGAGGACCACGTTGCCCTCCAGGGTGGCGCCCAGGAAGGCGACGTTGGCGCTGGTCCGCGACACGTTCACGGTCCCGGTCACGACCGTGTCGACCAGCTGCACGGCCTCGGCGCTGGAGGCGGTGACGCTGCCGTCGATGACGGCGTCGATGGCGATGAAGGCCGCCCCGGGCCGCACCACGACCGTGCCGTCGACGGTCGCGCCCCGCAGGCACAGCACGCCCTCCTCGGCGCGCAGCGCCCCGCGCACGTCCTCGGTCACCGTCGTCGTGCAGGACGGCGGGCCCGGCAGCACCGAGGCGGTGACCTCCTCGGCCTCACCGATGTTGCCGGCCGCGTCGATGGCCCGGTACTCCAGCGTGTGGGTGCCGTAGCCGGGCTCGTTCTCCTCGAACGGCGCCATCGACATGCCGCCCGAGCCGAGGTTGCCGTAGACGATCTCCTTGATGTTCGTGCCGGTGGGGGTGAACAGGAACGGCGTCCCCTCCGGCG
>DATCLV010000534.1:0-2474 GCA_036563745.1 Acidimicrobiales bacterium
ACCACAACGTGTCCGACCCCGGCGTGACGCTCATCGAGGCGTTCGCCTCCATGGTCGACCAGCTGCTGTGGCGGCTGAACCGGGTGCCCGACCGCACCTACGTGAAGTTCCTCGACCTCCTCGGCGTCCGCCTGCACGCGCCGACCGCGGCCCGGGTGCCGGTCACGTTCTGGCTGTCCGCGCCCCAGAAGGCCACGGTCACCGTGCCCGCCGGGGCGCGGGTGGCGACGGCCCGCACCGACGCCGAGCCCGTGGTCTTCACGACCCTGGCCGCGCTCGACATCGTGCCCAGCGACGTGGCGTTCGTCGCCACCGAGGTCGACGGCCAGGCGATCGACCGCACCGACGCCCTGGCCCAGGGCGGGTTCCCGGCGTTCGGCCCCGGCACCCGGGAGCCGCGCCCCGGCGACGCCCTCTACGTGGGCCTCTCGACCGCCGTGCCCTCGTGCGCGGTGACCCTGCGGTTCGACTGCCCCACCAAGGGCGTGGGCATCGACCCCCGCTACCCGCCGGTGCGCTGGGAGGCGTGGGACGGCAGCCGCTGGCTCGGCTGCGAGGTCGAGCGCGACACCACCGGCGGGCTCAACTGGTCGGGCGACGTGGTGCTCCACGTGCCCGCCGGCCACGGCCCCCACGTGGCGATCGTCCGCCAGGCGGCGGGCTGGCTGCGGTGCCGGGTGGTCGAGCCCGAGCGCCGGCAGGCCGCGTACACGGCGTCGCCGGTGGTGGCGGGGTGCACCGGTTTCGTCAGCGGCGGCACGGTCGACGCGGTCAACGCCGAGGTGGTCCTGGACGAGCCGCTCGGCGTCGCCGAGGGCGTGCCGGCCCAGCGGTTCCCGCTCCGCCACCGGCCGGTCGTGCGGGGCGACCGGCCGCTCGACCACGTCGTCGAGGTGGACGGCGAGCCCTGGGCCCAGGTCGAGGACTTCGCGGCCAGCGGCCCCGACGACCGGCACTTCGTGCTAGAGGAGACCGCCGGCGAGGTGGTGTTCGGGCCGGCGGTGCGGGAGCCCGACGGGCGGCTGCGCCGCTACGGGGCCGTGCCGGCGAAGGGGGCGACCGTCCGCCTGCGCGCCTACCGGACCGGTGGCGGCGAGCGCGGCAACGTGGCGGCGGGGGCGATCACGGTGCTGAAGAGCTCGGTGCCGTACGTCGCCTCGGTCACCAACCGGCGGGCCGCCACCGGGGGCACCGACGGCGAGGACGTCGAGAACGCCAAGCTCCGCGGTCCCCTGCTGCTGCGCACCCGGCAGCGGGCCGTCACCGCCGAGGACTACGAGCACCTGGCCCGGGAGGCGGCCCCGGAGGTGGCGCGCGTGCGGTGCGCCCCGGTGGGCGAGGGGGCGGGCGCGGGCGACGGCGTGGGCGACGGCGTGCGGGTGCTGCTGGTGCCGGCGGTCGACGACCGGGCCGACGGCCGCCTCGACCTCCACGAGCTGCTGGTGGGCGACGACGTGCTCGCCCGGGTCGCGGCGTACCTCGACGAGCGCCGCACGATCGGTGCCCGGGTGCTGGTGCAGCCGCCCGACTACGTGGGCCTCACCGTCGTGACCCGGCTGCGGGCGCGGGCGCAGGCCGACCCCCGGGCCGTCGAGCGCGACGCCGTGACCGCCTTGCACCGCTGGTTCCACCCGGTGGTGGGCGGGCCCGACGGCACCGGCTGGCCGTTCGGCCGGTCGATCGTGACCGGCGAGGTGTACGTGGTGCTGCAGCGGGTGCCGGGCGTCGAGTTCGTGGAGGAGGTGCGGCTGTTCCCCGCCGACCCCGTGGCGCGCACCCGCAAGCGGCGGGTCGAGCGCATCGACATCGGCCCCCACGAGCTGGTCTTCTCGTGGGGCCACCAGGTGATGGTGGAGACGTCGTGAGGGTGACGTCGTGAGGGTGACACCGTGAGCGCCCGCGGCACCGTCGAGGGGCTGGCCTCCCCGCACCCGCTGGGGACGCTGCTGCCCGGGCTCTACCAGGACGACGACCTGGTCCAGCGGTTCACGGCCGGCCTGGACGAGGTGCTGGCCCCGGTGATCGGCGTGCTCGACGGCTTCGACGCCTACCTCGACCCGTGGCTCACCCCGCGCGACTTCCTGGCGTGGCTGGCCCGGTGGGTGGGCGTCGAGCTCGACCCCTCGTGGCCCGAGGACCGGCAGCGGGCCCACGTCGCCGACGCCGCCGACCTCTACGCCTGGCGGGGGACCGTCCGGGGCCTCGCCCGCCTGGTGGAGGTGACGACCGGGGTGCGGCCCGAGGTGCTCGAGACCGGCGGCGCCGCCTGGACCGCCGCCCCGCCACCCGCCGGGACGCTGCCCGGCTCGGCGGCCCCGGCGCTGGTCGTGCGGCTGCGGGCCCCGGCCGGGACCGTCGACGTGGCCCGCCTCGACCGCCTGGTGGCGGCGGCGAAGCCCGCCCACGTGCCGCACCGGATCGAGCTGCTGGAGGAGGGCTGACGTGCCGACCGGACCGGCGCTGCGGGCGGGCGA
>DATCLV010000441.1:0-7572 GCA_036563745.1 Acidimicrobiales bacterium
GACTCGGGCCGGTCGGCGAACACCGTCTGGTAGCGCTCGGGGTCGGCGAGCGGGGCGGTGATGTAGGGCGGCAGCGGCACGGCGCCGTAGCGGGCCAGGGCGTCGAGGTCGTCGGCCGCCGTGGTGTGGAGCACCACCCAGCGCACGCCGTCGGCGCCGGCCCGCTCCCCCACCTCGACCACCAGGTCGTCGCCGGCGGCCAGCCGGGTGCCCGGCGCCACCTTCCGCCCCGGCTTCACCAGGGCGTGCCAGCGGCCGTCGGCCTGCCGCTCCAGCAGGAACACCTCGACCGCGCCCCCGGTCGCCTTGCGCAGGTGCAGACGGGCCGGCAGCACCCGGGTGGTGTTGACCACCACGACGTCGCCGGGACCCACGAGCTCGGGCAGGTCGCGCACGACCCGGTGCTCCGGCGGCAGGTCCTTCCCGCGGTCGACGAGCAGCCGCGCGCCGTCCCGCGGCTCCACCGGCACCTGGGCGATCCGCTCCGCCGGCAACTCGTAGTCGAACTCTGCGACGTCCATGGGAACCGCCCGAGGCTACCGACCCTGTCCAGGGGGTCAGGACAAGAGGGTCACGACGTCACGGCCGGACGGTCACGACCAGAGCGTGGGGGCCGACGGCGGGCCCCCGCCGTCGGGCCGGGCCGGCACCGGCAGACCGAGGTGCTCCCAGGCGGCGGGCATGGCCACCCGGCCGCGGGGCGTGCGCACCAGCAGGCCCTCCTGGATGAGGAACGGCTCGTAGACGTCCTCCACCGTCTCGGTCTGCTCGCCCACGCTGATCGCCAGCGTCGACAGGCCCACCGGCCCGCCGGCGAACCGCTCGCACAGGTTCGACAGGATCGCCCGGTCGACCTTGTCGAGCCCCAGGCGGTCGACCCCGAACAGGGCCAGGCCCTCCTCGGCGGTGGCGTGGTCGATGCGGCCGTCGCCCCGCACCTCGGCGAAGTCGCGCACCCGGCGCAGGAGGCGGTTGGCGATCCGGGGCGTGCCCCGGGCCCGCCGGGCGATCTCCACCGCCCCGGACCGTTCGATCTCCACCCCGAGGATGCCGGCGGCCCGCGTGACGATCGCCTCCAGGTCGGCGGGCGAGTAGTAGTCGAGCCGGGCGACCAGGCCGAACCGGTCGCGCAGCGGGCCGGTGATCGAGCCGGTGCGGGTGGTGGCGCCCACCAGCGTGAAGCGGGGCAGGTCGAGCCGGATCGACCGGGCGGCGGGCCCCTTGCCCAGCACGATGTCGAGCTGGAAGTCCTCCATCGCCGGGTAGAGCACCTCCTCCACCGGGCGGGGCAGGCGATGGATCTCGTCGACGAACAGCACGTCGCCGGCGTCGAGCTGGGTGATGATCGCCGCCAGGTCGCCCGCCCGCTCCAGCGCCGGGCCCGACGTGGTGTGCAGGTGGGCGCCGAGCTCGGCGGCGATGATCGCGGCCAGCGTGGTCTTCCCCAGGCCGGGCGGGCCGGCGAACAGCAGGTGGTCGGGCGCCTGGCCCCGCCGCCGGGCCGCCTCCAGGACGATCGCCAGGTGGTCCTTCAGCTCGGCCTGGCCGACGAACTCGTCGAGCCGCCGGGGGCGCAGGCCGGCGTCGGCCCCGTCGAGGGGTGGCTCCTCCTCGCCGGGCACCGGGTTCGGGTCGAGCAGCTCCTCCCGCATCGCCCCGCCCTACCGCCCGCGGGCCAGGTGCGCCAGGGCCAGCCGGAGCAGCTCGGCCGCGTCGCCCTCGGCCGGCAGCTCGGCGGTGGCCGAGCGGATCTCGTCGGCGGTGTAGCCGAGCCCGGCCAGCGCGGCCCGCACGTCGGCCCGGGCGCTGTCGGCCGGCGCGGCACCGTTCCCGTTCCCGTTCGCACCGCCTCCGGCCACGCCGGCGGCCGGCACCAGGTCGGCGGCGGGGATGTCGAGCCGGGACTTCAGCTCGACCAGCAGCCGGGCCGCCGTCTTCTTCCCCACGCCCGGCACCAGGCACAGGGCGGCGACGTCGTCTTCCAGCAGGATCCGCGACAGCTCGGCCGGGCCGTGGACCGACAGGATCGCCAGCGCCAGCGCCGGCCCCACCCCGTGGGCGCCGAGCAGCGCCTCGAAGGTGACCCGCTCCTCGCGGGTGGCGAACCCGTAGAGCGTCTCGGCCTCCTCCCGCACGTGGTGGTGGACCCACACGAACACCTCGTCGCCCGGCTCGCCGAGGCCGACGGCGGTGGTGGGCGACGTGACGACCCGGTAGCCGACCCCGGCCACCTCGATCAGCACCTCGCCGGTGCCCCGGTCGAGCAGCTGGCCCCGCAGCGACCCGATCATCGGGCCAGCGCCTCCGTGGCCCGGACCCGCAGCCGCGCGTGGGCGAGGTGGCACAGCGCCAGCGCCACGGCGTCGGCCGCGTCGACCGGCCGGAGCGGGGTGGACAGCCCCAGCAGCGTCATCACCATCCTCTGCACCTGCTCCTTGTCGGCGCCGCCCATGCCGGACACCGCCTGCTTGACCTGGTTGGGCGAGTACTCGACGACCTCGCAGCCGGCGGCCAGGGCCTCGACCATGACCACGCCGGCGGCCTGGGCCACCGGGATCGCCGTGCGGGCGTTGACCTGGAACAGCACCCGCTCGACGGCCACGACGTCGGGCCGCCGCTCGGCGAGGAGGGCCCGGACGTCGTCACGCAGGGCGAGCAGGCGCTGGGGCACCGGGTCGCCGGGGTCGGTGCGGAACACGCCCGCCGCGACCGCGGACTGCCGCCGGCCCACCTGCTCCACCAGCCCGTAGCCGCACCGTGAGAGCCCCGGGTCGATGCCCAGAACGAACATGAGTTCGGACCGTAGCCGATGCGGGCCGGCGAGCGGTGGATCCCCCGGCCCGCAGCGGCCCGTCGAGGCCCGACGGACCCGGACGGGCCGGAAGCTACGAGGCCCGGCGGACCGCCTCGACCAGCTCGGCCGTCGGCCGGAAGCTCAGCCCGGCGACCGCCCGGTGGGCGTGGCGGACGATGCCCTCCTTGTCGACCACGAAGATCGACCGCCGGTAGAACCCCACCGGCCCCAGGATCCCGTAGGCCTTCCCCACCGCCTTGTCGGTGTCGGCCAGCAGCGGGAACGCGAACCCGCCCTGGTCGGCGGCGAAGCCGTCGTGGCTCTCGACCGACTGGGGGCTGATCGCCAGCAGCTGGGCGTCGACCGCCTCGAACTGGGCGATCTCCGCGGAGTAGGTGGTGAGCTGCCGGGTGCACACGGGCGTGTTGTCGCCCGGGTAGAACGCCAGCACCACCACCTCCCCCCGGTAGTCGGACAGGGAGTAGTCGCGGTGGCCCTCCGGGGTCCCGTCGGTCCCGGGGAGCGTGAAGTCCGGGGCCGGGTCACCGACCGCGACCGGGCGCACCATCCCGCCTCAGGCCTCCACCTTCTCGAGGATGGCGTCCGGGATGTCGAAGTTGGCGGTGACCTCGCCCACGTCGTCCTGGTCGTCGAGGGCGTCGATCAGGCGGAGCACCTGCTTGGCGGCCTCGGGGGTCTCCAGGGGCACGGTGTTCTTGGGGATCATCATCGTGTCGGACGACTCGACCTTCATCCCGGCCTCCTCGATCGCCGTCCGCACGGCGTGCACGTCCGACGGTGCGGTGGTGACCCGCCAGGCCTCGCCGTCGTCGGTGATGTCCTCGGCGCCGGCGTCGAGGGCGGCCAGCATCAGCTCCTCCTCGTCGGCCGACCGGTCGACGACCACCACGCCCTTGCGCTCGAACTGCCAGGCCACCGCCCCGGGCTCGGCCATCGACCCGCCGTTCTTGGTGAAGATGCTGCGGATCTCGGCGCCGGTGCGGTTCCGGTTGTCGGTGAGGCACTCGGCCAGGACGGCCACCCCGCCCGGTGCGTAGCCCTCGTAGGTGATCTGCTCGTAGGTGACGCCCTCGAGCTCGCCGGTGCCCCGCTTGACCGCGCGCTCGATGGTGTCGAGCGGGATCGAGTTGTCGCGCGCCTTCTGGAACATCGTGCGCAGCGTCGGGTTGGCGTCCAGGTCGCCCCCACCCTGGCGCGCCGCCACCTCGACCTGGCGGATCAGCTTGGCGAAGAGCTTGCCCCGGCTGGCGTCCTTCGCCGCCTTCTTGTGCTTGATCGTGGCCCACTTGGAATGGCCGGACATTCACATCACCTCTTCGAGGAACAACGCATGGAGACGAGGGTCGTCGCTCAGCTCCGGGTGGAACGCGCTGATCAGCACGCTCCCCTGGCGGCAGAGGACGGGGCGGCCGTCGACGGTGGCGAGCACCTCGACCCCCGGGCCGACGCGCTCGACGACCGGCGCCCGGATGAACACCGCCCGGAAGGGAGGGTCGTCCAGGCCGGACACCGGGAGGTCGGCCTCGAACGAGTCGACCTGGCGACCATAGGCGTTGCGCCGGACCGCGGCGTCGATGGCACCGAACGACCGCTGGTCGGCGCGGCCGTCGAGCACCTCGGACGCCAGCAGGATCATGCCGGCGCAGGTGCCGAAGGCCGGGAGGCCGTCGGCGAGCCGCCGGGCCAGGGGCTCGAACAGCCCCGAGGACTCCAGCAGCATCGAGATCGTGGTCGACTCCCCGCCGGGGATGACCACGCCGTCGACGTCGGCGAGGTCAGCTTCCGTGCGGACTGCGACAGCTTCTGCGCCGAGGCGCGCGAGCATGGAGCGATGGCTCGCCGACGCGCCCTGCAGCGCGAGCACGCCGACCTTCACCTGGGGGCCTCGTCACGTCCCTGATTGTATGGCGGGGGCCGCGACGACGAGAATCCGATGCCTGGGAGGCCTATCCACTTCATGACCTGCGCTCCGAAGATCCGACGCGCGCTGCTCGCCGCGAGCGCGCTCACCCTCGTCGCCACGTCGGCCTGCTCGACCGACGGCGCCACCGAGGCCGCCGAGCGCAACGAGCCGACGTTCCACATGGTCTCCGACGAGTCGCTGCGGTTCACGGAGCCCGTCTCGACGGTGGCCGACCTGCTGGCGCCGGCCGAGGAGGGGCAGCCCTGGACGATCGTCGGGTCGGTGCTGGAGCCGTCGGACGCCCGGTCGGTGGCCGCGGTGTGGACCGCCGACGACGGGCGCAGCTGGGAGCTCGAGGAGATCGAGCCCGAGGACGGCGACGTGAGCGAGAGCATGGCCGCGGTGGCCCGCCAGGGCGACGAGCTCCTGGCCGTGGGCCGGGTGGCCGGCGAGGACGAGAGCGACGCCGCCCTGTGGCGCCACACCGGCGACGGCTGGGTGCTCAGCACCCCCGCGGCCATGGCCGGCAAGCACGAGCAGTGGGCGTTCGACGTCGCGGTCGGCACCAAGGGCGTCCTGGTGGCCGGGGGCGAGAACGCCTGGGGCGAGGTGCGGCCGCGGCTGTGGTTCAGCGCCGACGGCGAGACGTGGGAGACCGTCGACGGCGGCCCGGGCGGTCCGCTCGACCGCACCGGCGAGGAGTCGGTGCAGGCCATCGCCCCCTACAAGGACGGGTTCGTGGCGGTCGGCTGGCGTGACGTCGACGGCGACCAGGACGGCATGGCCTGGCTGTCGCCCGACGGCGTCACCTGGGAGGAGGCCGAGGCCCCCACGCTCGGCGGCGAGGGCCGGCAGAGCCTCCAGAGCGTCACCGAGTTCAACGGCATCGTCGTGGCGGGTGGCTTCGTGACCGACGAGCGGGGCCAGGGCCGCCCGGTGATCTGGCGGTCGGCCGACGGCAAGGCGTGGGGCAACCCCTCGGCGCCGCTCCCCGTCCACGACAACAACCGCAACGCCGCGGCCGACATGAGCGTCGTGTCGCTCACCGTGGCCGGCAACGAGGTCCTCGCCGCCGGCGGCGACGACTGGCGCCCCCACCTCTGGCACACCGGCGACCCGGGCGGCGCGTGGGGTCTGCTCCCCGACCCGGCCAAGGCCCCGTTCGACGACGGCATCGCCCTGGAGGCCGTGGCCCGCGCCGGGGAGACCATCGTGGCGGTCGGGTCCGACCCGGTCGTCATCGAGATGCAGGGCGAGCGCTGGATCGACCGCACCGGCGACGACTTCCCCACCGGCGGCGACCGCCCGGCGGTCACGTCGGTGTACGTCGACGGCGACACGATGGTCGCCACCGGCTACAGCTTCCGGGCCCGCACCCAGGACCAGCGGCGCCGCTACGAGGGTCGCGTCTGGTACCGGGAGGGCGGCGGCGACCTGCTCGAGATCAAGCCCAAGGAACCCGAGGAGGGCCAGCCGCCCCCGCCCCAGACCGACCCCAACCAGAGCCTCTACGTGGGCAAGGTCAACGACGTGACGAAGTGGGAGGGTGGCTTCGCCGCGGTCGGCTTCGAGGACTTCGCGTGGGCGGCGCAGCGCAGCGCCAGCGACACCAAGCCCGACGGCGTGCTGTGGACCTCCGAGAACGGCCGTGACTGGGGCCGCCAGGCCGCCGGCTTCCCCGACGCCCTCCAGCTGGCCGACCTGCTCGCCTACAGCATCGACGACGACCCCAACAAGGTGGCCACCAACGCGATCGAGGTCATCCGGTCGCAGCCGATGCTGACCAACGACCCCGCCGGCGGCACGGGCACCCGGTCCCTGGAGGCGGTCGCCCCGCTGGGCACCGGGTTCATCGCCGTGGGCTCCGCCTACCGCGACCTCGACGGGAAGGCGCCCGCCAACTACGACACCGACCCGATCGTGGTCGTGTCGACCGACGGCAAGACCATCACCGGCGAGAACGCGGGGCTGAACAGCCCGACCTCGACCCAGCGGTTCCGCGACGTCTGCGTCGCCGACGGCAAGGCGGTGGCCGTCGGGGTGTCCGGCAGCGACAACAGCTACGACGTCGCCGTCCGGCTCCGCGACGAGCAGGGCACCTGGCACGAGGGCACCGCCGCCGACGGCTCGTTCCAGGGCTCGGGCAACCAGCAGGGCATCGCCTGCGCCGCCGCCGACGGCGAGGGCTTCATCCTCGTCGGGTCCGACAACTCCCGGGGCAACACCGACGCCCGGGTGTGGGTCTCCGAGGACGGCCTCGAGTGGCGCCAGCTGTCGGCCAGCACGCTGGGCGGCAGCGGCGAGCAGGAGGCACGGGCCGCGGCCGCCGTGCCCGGCGGGGGCTGGCTCGTCGGCGGCGTCGACACCATGGGCGGCGATCCCGACGCCGCGCTGTGGCGGGTCGACGAGAACGTCACGATCATCCGCCGCGACCGCGATGAGCCCGAGCTGGGCGGCGCCGGCACGCAGAGCGTCACCGGCGTCTACGTCACCGAGGACCGCGTGGTGGTCGTCGGCGAGAACCAGTCCGGCGTCGGCATCTGGGAGTCGAAGAAGCTCGACCGCTGAGGCGCCGATCGGCCGATCGGCCGGTCGGTCGGCGGTCGGCACGGACGCACGACGCGGCGAGGCCCGCTCCCTCGGGAGCGGGCCTCGCCCGTTTCCGTTCCGGGATGCCGGGCTACCAGCCCCGGTCGGCCAACTTCACCTCGAGCTGACCGATCTCCTGGCCGCGCATCGCCTCGCCGAGGCCCCGGCTCACCTTGGCCAGGATCGACGGGTCCTCGTAGTGGGCGGCGGCCTCGACGATCGCCTTGGCCCGACGGGCCGGGTCGTCGCTCTTGAAGATGCCGGA
>DATCLV010000559.1:0-3200 GCA_036563745.1 Acidimicrobiales bacterium
GAACTTCTCGGTGAGGGTGGTCTTGCCCGCGTCGGGGTGGCTGATGATGGCGAAGGTGCGCCGGCGTGCGGCTTCCGCGGTGGGGATGGACTCTTCGGGCGACATCAGTGACCAACCGGCTCGGGGGAAACGACCAGTCAGGCTACCGGCGGCCCCGACGGCGCCCGGAGCCGGGGGCCCCGGAAACTTGCCGGAAGCACGGAGACCGCCGGGAACCGGGTGGGAAGGACCAACGGGAACGGCAGCGGCCGCCGGCCGTTGGGGGGAGACGACCGGCGGCAGAGGCTGCCCGCCGCAGGACCACCTCCGAGAGTCACGCCCGCCTTGACTCTCGGAGGCAGTCACCGCCCGGGGGAGAGGCGGTTGCTGCGTGTGGTGCGGTGGGGCCCCGACCGTCCGCCCGCCGGGACCGCCACCGCTGCTCTGACAGCAAGGTACGACGGCTCCCGATCGGCGCCATCGGGGCAAATCCCCCCAGAAATGGGGGGTTCTCGGGGATTCCCCCATGTGTCGATCGGGGACGACGCCCGACCAGGGGCGCTTACGGGGTAAGGCCGCGAACACCGAGGGTAAGGAGGGCGTCAGGAACCGTCCGAGGGGGTGAAACATGACGCCGGAGCACGAGCCGGGCCAGGACCGGGTGAGCGACGCGACCCGGGAGTTCCAGCGCATCGACGAGCGGGTGACCGCCGGGGCCGGCCGGGGACCGACGCCCGCCGAGGCCGCCGCCGCCGAGCGGACCCCGCCGTTGGCCGACCACACCCGCGAGGCCTACCGCGACATGGCGTGGAAGGGCGCGACGCAGGAAGGCTCCGGCCGGATCCTCTGATCCGACGACGGAGGCCGGCCGCACCGCCTGCGCCGCCCGCGCCGGTCGGTCCCGGCCGGCCTGACAGCGACGCCGGCGACGCCGGTCCGGCCGGGGCGGGCGGTCAGGTGAACGTGGGGGTGACGCCGATCGCGTCGTAGACGGCCCGGACCAGCGCGGTCGTGCGGGGGTCGCCGGCGAGGTTGGCGAGCATGCGGTTCATGGCGTAGCCGAACGCGACGCCGTTCTCGGGGTCGGCGAACGCCATCGAGCCGCCCGCGCCCGAGTGCCCGAACGCCTTCGGCCCGCCGTAGGGCGAGAACGCCGACGACAGCATGTAGCCGAGCCCGAACACGGTGTCGAACATCAGCACCTTGTCGGCGCCGGTGGTCTGGGGGTCGGACGCGGCCGCCAGCTGCTCGGGTGACAGCAGCGGCCCGACGCCGTCGACCTCGCCGATCGTCGCCGCGTAGAGCTTGGCCAGCGACCGCGCGTTGGTGACGCCGTTGGCGGCGGGCAGCTCGGCGGCCCGGACCTCGGGCCGGTTGAACATGCCCTCCTGCACGAGGACCTCGCCGGACCCGCTCAGCGCCTTGAGGATGAGGGCGTCCGGGCCGAGGAGCTCCTTGATCATGGAGGCGAGGTCCTTGCCGGCGTTCGGATCGGCGTCGGCCCCGTCGCCGGCGCCACCCGAGCCGTCACCGGCGCCCGAGGACCCCGCCGGCCCCCGGTTCGTGAGCGGGGCGACGCGGCCCTGCTGCTCGTCGGGCAGGCCGACCCAGAGCTCCAGCCCCAGCGGGCCCGACAGCTCCTCGGCGATGAACTGCCCGACGCTGCGCCCGGTGACCCGCCGGATCACCTCGCCGACCAACCACCCGTAGGTGACGGCGTGGTAGCCGTGGGCGCTGCCGGGCTCCCAGATCGGCTCCTGGGCGGCGAGGGCCTCGACGGCCGGGTCCCAGGCGAGCAGCTGCTCGAGCGTGAGGTCGGCGGCGATGTGGGGCAGCCCGACCTTGTGGCACAGCAGCCAGCGGACGGGCACGTCGGCCTTGCCGGCGGCGGCGAACTCGGGCCAGTACTCGGCGACCGGGGCGTCGATGTCGAGCTCCCCGCGCTGGGCCAGCAGGTTGGCGCACAGGGCGGTGACGCCCTTGGTGGTGGAGAACACGAGCTGCAGGGTGTCCTCGCCGTAGGGCGCGCCGGTGGCGGCATCGGCCACCCCGCCCCACAGGTCGACGACCTTGCGGCCCTGGACGTAGAGCGCCACGGACGCGCCGACCTCGCCGTGCTCGGCGAAGTTGGCGGTGAAGGCGTCGCGGACGCCTTCGAACCCGGGCTCGACGATCCCCGACACCTGGTTGCCTTCCACCACGTTCGTCACGGTGACCCCCGCCTTTCCCCTCGACTGGCCGCCAGCCTGCCCTGGTTGCAGTAGGAGTGCAACCATCACGGCCTGCTCCGAGGCCCGGTCGGCGGGCCGCACCGCTAATCTGAGAACAGTTCTCATGTCCACGTCGACGACGGCCACCGTCGCTCTCCCGATCCCCGTGCCCTTCGCGGCCCGGGCCCACCACCTCGGCCTGGGCTACGGCGCGCGCGCCGTCCTCACCGACGTCGACCTCACGATCCCCACCGGCGCGGTCACCGTCCTCATCGGCCCGAACGGCGCCGGGAAGTCGACCCTCCTCCACGCGCTCGCCGGCCTCGTCCGACCCCAGGACGGCGAGCTCGACGTCCCCGCCCTCCGCCGGCGGGGCGGGGTCGCCCTGGTCCTCCAGGCCACCGAGGCCAACCAGCGCCTGCCGCTCACGGTCCGCGAGGTGGTGGCGATGGGCCGCTTCCCCCACCGGCGCTGGTTCGGCCGCCCGACCGCCGCCGACCGGGCCGCGGTCGATGCCGCGCTCGACCTCCTCCACCTGCGCGACCTGGCGGGCGCCCAGATCCGCGAGCTGTCGGGCGGGCAGCGCCAGCGGGCGTTCGTCGCCCAGGGCCTGGCCCAGCAGGCCGAGCTGCTGGTGCTCGACGAGCCGTTCACCGGGCTCGACATCCTCTCTCACGCCGCGATCCGGGAGGCGATCGCCCACGAGCGCGACGCCGGCCGGGCCGTCGTCCTGTCGACCCACGACCTGGCCGACGCCGCCACCGCCGACCAGGTGGTGCTGCTGGCGGGGCGGGTGGTCGCCGCCGGGCCGCCCGACGAGGTGCTCGAGGACCGTCACCTGTCGGCGGCGTACGGCAGCCGCCTGGTACACCTGGGGGGACGGGTCGCCCTCCTGGACGACCCGCACGACCACGGCTGCGACGACCAGACCCACGACCATCGCAGCCACGGCCACGAGCACGGCCGCGACCACGAGCACGACGACCACGAGCACCCGACCGACCACCACCT
>DATCLV010000578.1:0-5268 GCA_036563745.1 Acidimicrobiales bacterium
GGGTGGTGCTCGACACGACGGCCGTCACCGGCCCCACCCCCGTGGTCACGATCTGAGCGTGCCGCGACGCCATCGCCCCGGCCCGCACGGCGGGCCTCAGTGGAGGAAGTGGCGCTCGCCGGTGAGGATCATCGCCAGGCCCAGCTCGTCGGCGCGGGCGATGTTGACGTCGTCGCGCACGGAGCCACCCGGCTGGATCACCACCGCGACCCCGGCCGCGGCCGCGGCCTCGATGCCGTCGGGGAAGGGGTAGAAGGCGTCGCTGGCGCACGCGCCGCCCGCCGCCCGGCCCGCGGCCTTGGACGCCGCCAGCTCGCCCGACTCGACCCGGTTCTGCTGGCCGGCGCCGATCCCCCACGCCACGCCGTCCTTGGCCAGGACGATGGCGTTGGACTTCACCCAGCCGCACATCCGCCAGGCCAGCTCGGCGTCGGCCCACTCGGCCTCGGTCGGCTGCCGCTCCGTCACGACCCGCCAGTCGGCGCGGTCGGCCACGAACCGGTGCTGCTCCTGCACCAGCAGGCCCCCGGTCACCGGGCGCAGGTGCCAGCGGTCCGGGATCGGCCCGGGCGCCTCCAGCAGCCGGGTGTTCTTCCGCTTGGCCTGGAGGGCCTCGATCGTCCCCGGGGCGTACGAGGGGGCGATCACCACGTCGGCCTGGGCGGCGTCGACCATGCGGGCGACCGTGTCGGCGTCGATCTCCTCGGTGAGCGCCACGATGCCACCGAACGCCGACCGCTCGTCGCACTCGAACGCCCGCTGGTAGGCCTCGGCCAGCGTGGGCGCGACCGCGGCGCCGCAGGGGTTGGCGTGCTTCACGATGACCGCCGCCGGCCGCCCGAACCGGGCGGCGAGGTCGTGGGCGATCAACCAGGCGGCGTCGGCGTCGTAGAGGTTGAGGTAGCTGAGCGCCAGGCCACCGTGCTGGGTCATCTCCGCCCACCACGGCTGCGCCCCGTCGGCCCGGTACAGCGCGGCCTGCTGGTGCGGGTTCTCGCCGTACCGGAGGCTCAGCGGCTCACGCCAGTAGGTGAGGTGCTGCGACGGCGGCAGCTCGACCGCCGGCGCCGCGGACCCCGCCGGCGCGGGCGCCGGCGACACGGCCGCCTCGTCGCCGCCCTCGGCGAACCACCGGGCGATCTCGGCGTCGTAGGCGGCGATCACCGCGAACGCCTTGGCCGCCAGCCGGCGCCGGGTCGCGGCCGACAGCGCGCCCTCGGCCCGGATCTCGTCGAGCACCGGCCCGTAGTCCTGCGGGTCGACCACCACGCCCACCGACCCGTGGTTCTTCGCCGCCGCCCGCACCAGCGTCGGCCCGCCGATGTCGATCAGCTCGATCCCCGGCGACGACGAGAACGGGTAGAGGTTGGAGACCACCAGGTCGAACGGCTCGATGCCGTACTGCTCCAGCTCGGCCACGTGCGCGGGGTTCGACCGGTCGGCCAGGAGGCCCCCGTGGATGTTGGGGTGCAGGGTGACCACGCGGTGGTCGAGGATCGGCGGGAACCCGGTGAGCGACCCCACCTCGGTCGCCTCCAGCCCCGCCTCCGCCAGCGCGGCGTGGGTCGACCGCGACGCCACCAGCTCCCAGCCCGCCTCCGCCAGGCCGCGGGCGAGGCCGACCACCCCGTGCTTGTCGTAGACGGACAGCAAGGCGCGGGGGCGGGTCACGGGAGCTCCTTCTCGATGTAGCGGCGGATGGTGTGGGGGTAGAGCCGGCGCTCCACCTCCTTGATGCGCTCGTGCAGCGTCGCCTCGGTGTCGCCCTCCAGCACCGGGACCGCCTCCTGGGCGAGGATCGGCCCGTCGTCGACCTCGGCGGTGACGACGTGGATGGTGGTGCCGGTGACCTTCACCCCGGCCTCCAGGGCGTCGCGCACCGCGTGCCACCCCTTGAACGCCGGGAGCAGGGCCGGGTGGCTGTTGAGCACCCGACCCGGGAAGGCCTCGACGATCCCCGGCACCACGGTGCCGAAGCCCGCCATGACCACCAGGTCGACGTTGTGGCTCTGCAGGGCCTTCACCAGGCGCTCGGTGTACGCAGCGCGGTCGAACGACGGGCCCCACTCGGAGCGCTCCACCAGCTCGGTCGCCGTGCCGTGCTGCGCCGCCACCTCCAGTGCCCGGCAGGGACGGTCGGTGACGACGACAACGACAGGCAGCGCGTCCGCGAGGATCGCATCGAGTAGCGTGCCGCTGCCAGAGGCAAGGACAGCGATCCGAGCGGCGGGCATCGCCGCGATGGTAGCTGGGTACGGTCCCGGCCCCCGACGCTCGGGAATGACTGACGGACCACCAGGTGGTGCGTTAGCGTTTCAGCACTGCGCCTCATCTGAGTACCGACAGAAAGGGCGGTTAATCCGTGGACCTCAACAAGTTGTCCCTGGGCGACAAGATCGTCGCCGGCGGGGGCATCCTCCTCTTCCTCGCTCTGCTGATCTTCCCCTGGCACGAGGAGACCTTCGGCGAGGGACCCTTCAGGCAGACCTTCGAGGCGGGCCCCTTCGAAGGCGAGGGCGATGCCGTGGCCTGGCCGGCCGTGATCGCTATCCTGCTGGTGATCGCCGTGGTCGCCGCGGTCCTGATCCGCAAGCTGACCACGACCGAGCTGCCCGAGCTGCCGATCCCGTGGAACCAGGCGATCTTCTACGCGACCATCGCCATCCCGGCGCTGCTGATCCTGAAGTGGCTCCTCTTCAACGACTACATCTCGGTCTGGGCCTACATCGACATCCTGCTCGGGATCGGCATGGCGGCCGGGGGCTACCTGATCTCGCAGGAGGCCAACGAGCCGGCTGCCGGCTCGACGCCCCCCACGCCGTTCTGAGCCCGCCGCCCCGGTCGACGCCCGCCACGGCGCGCAGCCCAGGGCGATGAGAGAGCGGAACGAGTAGCACGAGGAAGGCCCCGCTCCCGGAGGAGCGGGGCCTTCCCGTTTTCTCGCCCTCCTCAGGGGAG
The DNA here is from genome assembly GCA_036563745.1 of Acidimicrobiales bacterium. GTDB lineage: Bacteria > Actinomycetota > Acidimicrobiia > Acidimicrobiales > VFJN01 > DASXTK01. Next base: position 2,959 of record DATCLV010000578.1, read on the forward strand.
ATCGGAGGGGGCGGTCGGCGCTGCGGGCGTCAGCCCTGCAGGCCCTTGACCACCTCGACCATCAGCTGGCCGGCCTCGGTCGGGTTCAGGCCGACCTTGGCCCCGGCCTCGCGCAGGGCGTCCATCTTGGCCTGGGCGGTGCCCTTGCCCCCGGAGACGATGGCCCCGGCGTGGCCCATCTTCTTCCCCGGCGGCGCCGTCACGCCGGCCACGTACGACACGACCGGCTTCGACATCTTGGCGGCGATGAACTCGGCGGCCTCCTCCTCGGCCGAGCCGCCGATCTCGCCGATCATCATCACGGCGTGCGTGTCGGGGTCGGCCTCGAAGGCCTCCAGGCAGTCGATGAACGACGTCCCCGGCACCGGGTCGCCACCGATGCCCACGCAGGTGGTGACGCCGATGTCGTTCAGCTTGAGCTCGTAGAGCGCCTGGTAGGTCAGGGTGCCCGAGCGGCTCACGATGCCCACGTTCGGCCGGCCCGGCACCGGCGGCTTGGCGATGTGCCCGGCGGTGATGCCGATGTTGGCCTTCCCGGGGCTGATGATGCCCGGGCAGTTGGGCCCCAGCAGGCGCACGTTCGGGAAGTCGCGGCGCAGCTTGTTGTAGAACCACGCCTCGTCCTGGGCGGGCACGCCCTCGGTGATGCAGACGATGAACTGCACACCGCCCTCGGCCGCCTCGATCACGGCGTCCTTGACGCCCGGGGCGGGGATGAAGATGCACGACGCGGTGGCGCCGGTCTCCTTGACGGCGTCGGCCACCGTGGCGAACACCGGGATGCCCTCCACGTCGGTGCCGGCCTTCTTCGGGTTGGTGCCGGCGACGACCTGCGTGCCGTACTCCTTGTTCAGCAGCCCGTAGAAGCGGCCCTGGCTGCCGGTGAGGCCCTGGTAGACGACCTTGGTGGTCTCGTCGACGAAGATGCTCATGGCGGGGCCTCCCTAGTTCGCGGCGCCGGCCAGCTCGACGACCTTGCGGGCGGCGTCGACCATGGTGGGCTGCATCTGGAGCGAGTCGGACAGGTGGGGCTCGAGGATCTGGCGGCCCAGGTCGGCGTTGGTGCCGTCGAGGCGGATCACGATCGGCACGTCGATCTGCACCCGCCCGAGGGCGGTGACGATGCCGTTGGCCACCTCCTCGCCCTTGGTGATCCCACCGAAGATGTTGATGAAGATCGAGCGGACCTTGGGGTCGTTGTTGATGACCTCGAGGGCGCCCGCCATCACCTCGGCCGACGCACCGCCGCCGATGTCGAGGAAGTTGGCGGGCTCGCCGCCGACCTGGTTGACGATGTCGACCGTCGACATGGCCAGGCCGGCACCGTTGGCGATCACGCCGACGTACCCGTCGAGGCCCACGTACTGCAGGCCCTTCTCGTGGGCCACCTGCTCGCGCTCGTCGCGCACCTGGGTGGCCTCGTACTCCTCGTAGTCCGGGTGGCGGAACGTGGAGTTGCCGTCGAGCGTCACCTTGGCGTCGAGCGCGTGCACCTCGCCGGTCGGCTTCAGGATCAGCGGGTTGATCTCGACGAGGTCGGCGTCGCCCTCGACGTAGGCCCGGTAGAGCTTCTGGAGGATGTCGACCGCGCCCTCGGTGGCCTGCGGGTTCAGCTTGGCCGCCGCCACCCACTCCCGGGTCTGGGCCTCGGTGAGGCCGTCGACCGGGTCGATGTGGATCTTGGCGATCGCGTCGGGGTCGGACTCGGCCACGGCCTCGATCTCCACGCCGCCCTGGGCCGACAGCATCCCGAGGTGCTTCTTGGCCGAGCGGTCGAGGGTGAAGCTGGCGTAGTACTCCTCGGCGATGTCGGAGGCCTGCTCGATCCAGAGCACCTTGACGGTGTGGCCCTTGATGTCCATCCCGAGGATGTCGGTGGCGTGCGTGCGCACCTCGTCGGCGTTGTCGGCGAGCTTGATGCCGCCGGCCTTGCCGCGCCCGCCCACCTGCACCTGCGCCTTGACCACCACCGGGTAGTGGCCGATGCGCTCGGCGGCGGCCACGGCGTCGTCGACGGTGGTGACCGCCTCGCCCGGGCTCACCGGGATGCCGTAGCGGGCGAAGAACTGCTTGCCTTGGTATTCGTACAGGTCCAAGGGCGGGGGCCTCCCAGTTCGCGGCTTGACCAGCGTGTCGGCTGGCGATGATACGGCTCCGGCGCGAAGGCCCGAAAAGTGCCCGGAGCGTGCGGGCCGGCGGCTTGCGCGTGCCGGCGCCGATGCGGTCGACTGGCAGGCCATGCCGATCGCACGCAGCCAGGGCCACGCCGCCCGCGCCCTGTTGATCGCGGCAGCCGGTGCGCTCCTCACC
>DATCLV010000585.1:0-2768 GCA_036563745.1 Acidimicrobiales bacterium
GACGACCGCCGGGACGACCCCCGACCCGGCCGGCGGGCCGGTCACGGGGGAGCGGGCGTACCGGGTGACCCACCGCACGGCGTACCGCTACGACCAGCCGGTCGAGGTGAGCCACACGGTGGCCCGGCTCACGCCCCGGACGCTGGCCCACCAGCACGTGCTCGACGCGGTGGTCGCGGTCGAGCCGTCGCCGGCCTCGATCGACGCCGGCACCGACGGGTTCGGCAACGTCGTCACGTCGGTCACCGTGGAGGACCTCCACGACCACCTGGTCGTGACCGGCCGGAGCGACGTGGTCGTGCAGCCGCGCCCGCTCCCGGCGGTCGAGGCGTGGACGGCGCCATGGGACGACACCGTCGCGGCGATCGGCGCCGACCGGTCCCCCGACGGGCTGCTGGCCCGCCAGTGCCGGCTCGACTCGCCGCTGGTCGAGCGCCACGCCGAGCTCGCCGCCTTCGCGGCCCGCTCGTTCACGCCCGGCCGGCCGCTGGGCGAGGCGGCCATCGACCTCACCCGGCGCATGTTCGCCGAGCTCGACTTCGTGCCCGGCGCCACCCAGGTCAGCACGCCGGTGCTGGAGGTGCTGGCGACCCGGCGGGGCGTGTGCCAGGACTTCGCCCACCTGCTGGCCGGCGCGCTCCGGTCGCTGGGCCTCGCCGCCCGCTACGTGAGCGGCTACCTCGAGACCGAGCCGCCACCCGGCGGGGAGCGGCTCCTCGGGGCGGACGCGTCGCACGCGTGGGTGGGCCTGTACGTGCCGGGCGGGGGCTGGGTCGACCTCGACCCGACCAACGGGCTGGTCCAGCCGGACCGCCACGTCACCGTGGCCTGGGGCCGGGACTACACCGACGTCGCGCCGGTGCGGGGCGTCCTGTTCGGCCCGCCGGCCGAGCAGACCCTGGAGATCGCCGTCGACGTGGCACCGCTCGGCCCGGCGCCGGGCGCCGCGGGGCCGCCGGCGCCGGCGCCCGAGCCCGACACCGCGCCCTGACACGCCGACGTCGGGACGCCGGTGCACCGCGGTGCACCGCGCGGGCGGCGCCCGGCCCAGCGAGGCGGCAGCTCAGCGGTTCAGCGGCTCAGCGGCTCAGCGGCTCAGCGCAGCGAGCGGATCCACTCCCAGGCCGCGTCGACCTGGGGCACGAGGTCCTCCAGCGAACCGTCGTTGTGGATCACGAAGTCGGCCCGCGCCAGCCGCTGCTCCCGGGTGGCCTGGCGGGCCATGCGGGCCCGGACGTCGTGCTCCCGCATGCCGCGGTGCTCGACCAGGCGCTGCACCGCCAGCTCCGGGTCGACGTCGACCACCAGCAGCCCCGCCACCGGGTAGGCGTTCTTCGACTCCACCAGCAACGGCACGTCGAGGATCACGATGGCGTCGGTCGGCGCCAGGTTCGCCATCCGCTGGGCGATCTCGGCGCCCACCGCCGGGTGGACGATGGCGTTCAGGTCGGCCAGCGCGTCGGGGTCGCCGAACACCAGGTCGGCGACGGCCGGGCGATCGAGGCTGCCGTCGGGCGCCACGATGCCCGGACCGAAGCGCTCGACCATGGCGTCGAACACCGGCTTGCCGGGTTGCTGCAGCTCACGGGTGATGGCGTCGGCGTCGACCACGACCGCGCCGCGTGCGGCGAGCAGCGACGACACCGTCGACTTGCCCGAGCCGATGCCCCCGGTCAGACCGATGACCAGCATCTGGTTTGGTGGCAGCGGCTCGGGCTGCGGTGTGGGCCGACCTCAGGCCTCGGGGTCGGCGTCGCCCTCGGCGCCGTCGGGCACGGTGACGGCGCCGTCGGCCTCACCCTCGCCCTCGCCCTCGGTCGCCTCCGGCGGGGCCTCGCCGTGCTCGGCGTAGTACTCGGCCCAGGCCTCGTCGGCCTCCGGCGAGTGCTCGACGGTGGGGCCGATGTAGTTGCCCTGGTCGTCGTAGGCGTGCTCGCCGAAGTGCTCCTGGTACTCGGCGGCCACGATGCCACCCTCGGCGGCCTGCTTGATCGACAGGCTGATGCGGCGGCGCTGGAGGTCGAGGTCGATGATCTTGACCCACAGCTCCTCGCCCGGCGTGACGACCTGCTCGGGCAGGTCGACGTGGTGCGCCGACATCTCCGAGATGTGCACCAGGCCCTCGATGCCGTCGCCCACCTGGACGAACGCACCGAAGGGCACCAGCTTGGTGACCCGGCCGTAGACCAGCTCGCCGACGCGGTGGCTGGTGGCGAACTCCTGCCACGGGTCCTGCTGGGTGGCCTTGAGCGACAGCGAGATGCGCTCCCGGTCGAGGTCGACGTCGAGCACCTGCACCTCGACCTCGTCGCCGACGGTCACCACCGAGCCGGGGTGGTCGACGTGCTTCCAGGACAGCTCGGACACGTGGATGAGACCGTCCATGCCGCCCAGGTCGACGAACGCACCGAAGTTGACCACCGACGACACGACGCCCTTGCGGACCTCGCCCGGCTTGAGGTTGGCGAGGAAGTCCTCACGCTGCTCGCGCTGGGTCTCCTCCAGCCACGCCCGGCGGGACAGGACCACGTTGTTGCGGTTCTTGTCGAGCTCGATGATCTTCGCCTCGAGCGACTTGCCCACGTACGGCTGCAGGTCGCGCACCCGGCGCAGCTCCACCAGCGAGGCGGGTAGGAAGCCCCGGAGGCCGATGTCGAGGATCAGGCCACCCTTGACCACCTCGATGACCGGACCGGAGACGATCCCGTCCTCTTCCTTGATGCGCTCGATGTCGCCCCAGGCGCGCTCGTACTGGGCCCGCTTCTTCG
>DATCLV010000588.1:0-3210 GCA_036563745.1 Acidimicrobiales bacterium
CGGGCAACCGGCCCCGAGGCAACGCTCCAGGCGGAGGCGGCCAACGCCGACAGCCTCGAAGGACAGCGACCAGGAGATCCCCGCCAGCGGAGCGGCAGCGGTCCCCGCCATGACGGGACGCCGGAACCAGAAGGAACGTCGTCCCGGGACTTCGAACCTGCCCGCAGGTTCGGGGTGAGGGGCTAGCGGGTGGGGTCCGGGGCGGCGGCGCGTTCGAGGATCTCGCGGGTGAGGCGTTCCATCGTGGACGAGCGGGGGCCTGAGGACGGGGTGGGGTGGTCGTCGGCCACGACCGGGAGGCGAGGGCGGCGGCGAGGCCCTGTCGGCGTTGACGTGGCGCGGGTGGGCGTGCCCTGGCGAGGTGACGGTGGAGCCAGGGCGTCGGCATCGGTGGGGACCACGCCGTCGACGTAGACCACCTGGTTGGTCCGCACCGCCGGGACCGTCGCCCCGGGGACGATCACACCCACCAGGTTCAGCGGGTCGGTGGCGTTCACCACCACCCGCTCGCCCGTGCGGGGCAGCTTGCGGACATGGTCGAGCTGCTCGGCCGCCTCCGGCAGCGCGTACTGCTCGCCGCTGAACCCGGCCACGAACCGCCCGCCCCGGACCAGGCCCCGGTCCTCCAGCCGCCGCAGCGCCCACTGCAGCTCCCGCCACGGCAGGCGGACCCCGTCGTGGACGGCCAGGTCGCGGAAGACCACGCCCCACCGCTGCAGCAGCTGCTCGGCCACGGCCTCGGCTAGGTCGTGGCCGTCGATCTCCTCGTCGACCGGCGGCACCAGCGACCACCGCCCCGCCGAGCCGGCCGTGGGCCGGGCCGACCGGGCCAGACGGGACATCCGCAGGCCCCGCCGGGCGCTGCTCCGGTCGGACGACCCCGACCGCTCCGGCATCACCCGCGACCGGATCGCCCCGAACCCGTCGCACATGATCAGGCCCCGGGCCATGCCGTCCCACAGCGCCCGCTCGATGTCGTCGGGCAGCCGGCGGGTGGCGGCCACCAGGTCGGTGGCGAACGACGCACCCCGGTCGCGGAGCACCTCCAGCACCTCGGCGGTCGCCCCCGTGGACGGCGGCACCACCGACAGGCCCGCCCGGGCTCCCGGCAGCAGCCAGCCGAGGTCGTGGCGCAGCACCAGCGAGATCGGCGTCGCCTTCGACGGCGCCATGGTGGTCGACGGGCTGTCGTCGTCGCGGGCCCGCGGGGTGAGCCGCAGCCAGGCGACCTCGCCGTCGTGGCACAACCGGTCGAGCCAGCGGGGGTCGTAGTGGCGGAGCCGCCGGGACAGCAGCTCGGGCTCCCACGCCACCGCCGGGCTGTCGTAGCCCTGGAGCTGCTCGAGCACCGACAGCAGGCCCGTCTCGCCGCTCAGCTGCGTCCCGGGGGCGACGTGCTGCCAGCGCAGCAGGAACCGCATGAAGTCCTGTGCCGTGGCCGCCTGCACCGACGACCGCCGGGTGCGCCGCGAGTAGCTGTGCATCCGGGCCAGCAGCCGCCGGGCCACCCACTCGACCTCGCCGGCCTCGCCCCCGCCATCACGCGCCGCCTCGGCGCCCTCCCCGCCCGCGCCCGCACCCGACGCCTCCACCTCGCCGGTCTCGCCCTGGCCGCCGCCACCACGCTCGCCCCGGCCCTCGGCGCGCTCACCCGCCGCACCGGCCTGGGCCTCGGGCGTGTACCGACCCTGCAGGGCGGCGCCGTGCTGCTGCAGCACCGCCAGCGCCCACGTGACCCGGCTCTCGGGCAGCGACGTCACCTCGGCCAGGCGGGCCACCGTGGTGATGCCCGCGATCTCCAGGTGGCCCCGCACCATCTTGGTGACGGCGTCGTCGTCGCCCTCGTCGAGCGCCAGACGGACGTCGTCACGGGCCTCGGTGGTGCACCACAGCTCGCCGCCCTCCCGCGGCACGACCTGGGCCCGGCCCTTGGCGACCAGCTGGTCGAACAGCGGCTGCCAGGCCGGCCGCGCCCTCGTGGCCACCAGCGACGACAGCAGGTCGTGCAGGTCGTCGGGCGTCTCGGGGAGCGGCACGATCTCCTCGTGCACCCGGGCGATCGCCTCCGGGTCGAGCGCCCCGATGGTGCTCAGCTCCACCTGCAGGCCCCGGCGCAGCTGCACGGCGTTGGTGCGGCGGTTCTGGAACTCCTCGTCGTCGAGGAAGGCGTAGGGCCGGGCGGTGATGATCTCGTGGGCGAGCACCGACGGCTCGGTGGTGTCGACGCAGTGGACCCGCACCTCGCCGGCCTCGATGCGCTGCAACAGCGCCGTGAGCCCGTCGACGTCGAGCGCCTCGTGCAGCGTGTCGTCGACCGTCTGCCGCACCAGCAGGTGGTCCGGGATCTCGATCGGGAACGTGACGTTCTCCTGGCAGGCCGCCGCCTGGGGGAACACGGCGGCCATCAGGTCGTCGGCCTCCATCCGCTGGATCGGCGGTGGGTTCCGGCGCCCGAAGCGGAACCGCAGCACCATCAGCGCACGGTTGAGGTTCCAGCGCCAGCGGGCCTGGAACATCGGCGAGTCGAGGATGGCCTGCTCGAGCGTCGTGCGGACCGTGCGGCTGTGCACGTACCGCGGCACCTCGTCGAGCGGGAAGCTGTGGTGGGGCCCGAGCGACAGGACGATGGCGTCGTCGGTGGCGGCGGCCTGCAGCTCGAAGTTGAACGAGCGGCAGAACTTCTTCCGCAGCGCCAGGGCGAGGCCCCGGTTGATCCGGCCGCCGTAGGGCGAGTGGACCACCAGCTGCATGCCGCCGGTGTCGTCGAAGAACCGCTCGAACACCAGGCAGTCCTGCGTGGGGACCTCCCCCAGCACCGCCCGGCCGGCGGCGATGTAGTCAACGATCATCGTGGCGGCGTCGGCCGGCACCCCCACCTCGTCCACCAGCCACCGCCGGGCCCCGTCGGGGTCGCCCTCGGACAGGTGCCGGTCGACCCGCCGGCGCAGGGCGGACACCTCGTCGGACAGCTCGACCGTGCGGGCCGGCGCCTCGCCCAGCCAGAACGGGATGGTGGGCGCCGCGTCGCCGGCGTCGCGCACCCGGACCACGCCCGCCTCCACCCGACGGATCTGCCAGGAGTGGGTGCCCAGCAGGAAGATGTCGCCGGCCATCGACTCGACGGCCCAGTCCTCGTTGACCGTGCCCACCAGCATGTCGTCGGGTTCGGCGAGCACCCGGTAGTCGCCCGTCTCGGGGATGGCACCACCC